>JAYVXK010001185.1:0-9868 GCA_043785265.1 Myxococcales bacterium
ATGCCGCTCATGGCGTTTACCAGTGGTGGATGTGACGTCGCCGAGTGTTTTCTGCGGCGAATTGGCATCGACGACTCCGAGTTCGTCCCGCCCTCCAGCGCGACTGGGCACGTGCACTTCTACACGGGGCAGGGCGGGGGCTCCACCGTCAAGGGCGGCAATACCTGGCAAGACACCTACGCGTGGTGGAAGGACCCGAAGAACCTCCTCGCCTACGACCTCATCTTCAACGCTTGCGAGTGCTCTCCTCTCGATCGTAACTCGGGCAACAGCGCAGGTGACGCATACAAGTCGATGCACGCGTATGTCGACGGGGGCGGGCGTCTCTTTGCGACGCACTATTATTACAACTGGTTTGCCCAGCCTACCGGTCCTGCCGACTTCCAGAGCGTCGCGCACTGGTTGCCGGGGGGACAAGGCATTCGCGGGATCTCCGACTACTACATCGACACGAGCTTCCCCAAAGGGAAGGCACTCAGCGATTGGCTACAGGCCCAGAACGTCACCAAGACACCCGGCGTGATCGCTCTAGACGAATCGCAGATCGACATCACCAACGATGTTGGCACGGTCAACCCAGCTGCAACTCGATGGATCTACCATGGCACGAGCGCCAACGACCCGAAGTACCTCTCGAAGTTCGTGACGTTCAACGCGCCCGTTGGTGCGCCCACGGTCAACCAGTGCGGACGCGCGGTGTTCTCCGAGTTCCACCTTGCAGCGTTCGGCAGCGGGGTATTCCCAGCGGAGTGCGCAAAGTACGATCCCAGCCACGACAACAACGAAGCGGCTCTCGAGTTTCTTTTCTTCGACTTGTCCTCCTGCGTTCAGGACGATCCGAGCCAGCCGCCGCCTCCTCCTCCACGTTGAGTCGGAGGGTGCAAGATCGTGTGACTCGCTAGGGTGTCCAGTCTCTCAGAGATCGCAGTAGCTTCTCGCTGAACGTGAGTCTCATCGCGATCCTCTGGCCATCGCGTACTGCTTTGGCGTCGCGGAACCACCCAGGATCGAGCAAGCAACTGTCGGTCTTCTCCAGGCAGGTCGCTTGGAGTCCTTTGTATCCACGCGAGGCGTCGTCTGATGTCGCATAGTCCGCGTACGCGTCGATCGCGCCTTCGTTTCCGCCGCGCAGTCCAAATCCGATGGCGACCGCGCCTTGCAGCACGGCTGCCTGGTCGTTCTTTTCTGCGCTCAAAAATCGCATCGAGGTCACGTTCGAGGTCACACCCGCGAGTGCATCCGGTGCGGCCTCGAGCACATCTGGTGGAGTCCCGTTCGATGCAAAGAAGTCGCGTGCGCGCGGCGCGGAGACTTGCTCGGTGACGATGCATGTCCCATCACCCGTGACGAACAGTGTCGGAGCGTAGGGTTCATATTCGCGCGCGTACTCGTCGTTCGGCGGATACATCATCACTCCCGAAGGGAGCCTCGACCCCGCGGCAAACAGAGGCACTCCACTTCCGTTGCGCAACGCGACCGGATCGATCGGGGCCATGCCGTGAATCACACCGACCCAGCCAACCGAGCTCAGGTCGACCTTGGAGTTTTTGGAACTGAAGCGCAGTGGATCGCGAATCGAGACATACAGATCGATCTGCTGCGCGTTCAAGATCATCATCCCCGACCCGTGCGAGATGAAGTCGCTCGGCCGGTCGCTATTCGAGAGAGCTCGCGCAATCAGCGGCGCCCAGTAGGTGTCGGCACGGGCCGCGTTCGGGCGAACGAACAGACTCATGTCGGGAGTGGCACCCACCACACTCGCAATCCACGTCGACTGCGCGGCTGTCGGCGGACTCGGTGCCGCCACCGGTGTCGGAAGACTGCCACCACACGATGCGCTCAGGAGAAGGACTGCCGTCGCGGTGATCGTCCGCGCTCCCAGCCAATGCGGACTGCTGACCGGAAGTAAGTTGCTCATGACAAGTTGGACGAGACAGCAAAGCTGATATTCGAGGGGACCGCGGACGGGAGCAGGGACGGGGACGGGAACGGGAGCGGGTGCGGGGACGGGGACGGGAACGGGAGCGGGAGCGGGTGCGGGGACGGGGACGGCGGACTGGAACTGGAACCGGGGCGAGCGCGCCGGGAGGTGTCCTTCGACCAGAGGCTGGTGATCTCGCGGGCGCGATTTCCTCCGCACTTCCTCGGTGAGGCATTCGTGCGCGTGGCTTGCATCTCGATGCACGGATTGCATCAACTTGTCGGGACGCCAACGCGCGCGGTCTCGGTCCTTCGCGCTTGGCGTATGCTTTGCTACTCTCACTTCAGCGGCGAAACGCAATCCGCCGCGTCAATGGAGTCGCCATGATCCCGTTCAAGCACATTCTCGTTCCAACCGACTTCAGTGAGTCAGCAGGGCTCGCGCTCGACACCGCCATCACGCTCGCCGAAAAGTTCGATTCCAAAATCACCGTGCTCCACGCAACCTGGCTCCCGCCCGGCGCATATGCCGCGTACGCGGAGGGGTTGTTTTGGCCAACCGAAGACATGGTCAAAGGCGCCGAGAAGGCACTCGCAGCGACGATGGTAAAAGTGAAGAGTCGTTATCCTCAGAGCGAAGGCGTCATCGTCAACGGCGAGTCGTGGCCAACCATCTTGGAGGTTGCCAAGGAGCGCAGCGCAGACCTCATCGTCATGGGCACTCACGGTCGTCGGGGGGTCGCTCGGGTGCTTCTCGGAAGTGTCGCCGAGAGGATTGTGCGCCTCTCGCCCATTCCGGTTCTCACGATCTCCGGAGAGTCCGAGCGCGATGCGGCCAAGAAGGCGAGCGAACGGGCCGCTCACGCGAAGCACGGCTGACCAACCCCCCCGTCTCCGTCCCCGTCTCCGTCCCCGCACCCGTCCCCGCACCCGCACCCGTCGCCGTCCCCGCACCCGCATCCGTCCCCGCACCCGTTCCCGTCCCCGCTCCCGTTCTGGGGGCCGACAAAGAATCCCGCGAACGGTTGGTCTAAGCTGAGCGACATGGCGCTGCGTCCTCCTCTCGTCGGCGCGCTCCTTGTGATGGCGTGTTGTCACGGGGCCAGCTCTCCTTCGACTGTCGCCGCTCCTCGCCGCGTGGTCGTGCACCTGGTGAGTGACGACTGTCCTGCTGGGTTCTTGCGGGTTTGGTACTCGTTTGATTCGAGCGATGGAGAGGTGCGCGAGACCGAGAGTGACGCGAGCGGGGACGTCGCGTTCGAGGTTGGAGTCGGGTCGGTGAGAGCGAATCTCCTGGCGTGTGGGACGACCGGAAGTTTCACGTTCGATAGCGAAGGGCCCGCGCTGTTGTCTTACCGACTTCCGGTCGGTGCCTCTTCATCTTTGCCGCGCGAGGCCTGGTCGAACAAACCAGCGATGAAACCCGCGCGCTGCCGGTTGTCGGTGAGCGCGACGAGAGAACGCTTGCTCACCGGAAGTGTTACCGACCTCCGCATCGACCCTGCCCAGTGTGGACTTCTCCTGCACAAGGACGGCGCAGAATGGTTCTACACGCCCGACCGGAAGCTGGTTCGTTTGGGCTCCGTCGTCGCAGCTGCTGGTGAGAAGCTGTGGATTGTCTTCGAGCCGTCGGAGGGCATTGTCTCGATCGACCGCGCGACCGGTGCACGAACCGTCGTCTCGAAGGAACGACGACGCGTCTCGCTGTCTCCTCACACCGATGTGCTGCTCATGAGCCAACTTGATTCGACCAGCGGAAACACGCCACTCGATGCGCGTTGGCCAGACGGCAGAACCCGGCACCTTTCCGATCGCGCGCGTCCCGAGACGACGTGGAGTAGCGACGGGCGATGGCTGGTCTTCCTCGACGACGCGAAGAACGACGGCTGCCCCACGATGCACGTGGTCGACGCAGTCAGCACCGGCGATCGCGCCATCTTGCGTGTGTGCCAGCTACCCGGCTGGGGCTTGCCGCGCTTCCTGAGCGACCGACATCTCTTCGTCAGCGGCGACGCAGGGACGTTCATTGTCGATGCCACGACCGGTGCGACCACCAACCATTTCTCACCCGACGCGTGGGTCACGCCGTTCGCCGGTGGCGTGCTCGTCCAGGAAGGTAAGGACAAACCTCCACCCAACGCCACACTCTGGAACCTCACGACTCCAACCCGCTTCGCGATCCCATTCCGCATCGACCTCGCCCATGAACTTCCGACTGGAGACTTGGTGGTGTTCCGTCACCGAAGCGACCACCCGTTCACCCGAGGAGTAGAGAGCCCCTTCGATGCAGTCTTCATCGACACGACGACAGGGGCGGCGCGACTCATCGCAGAAGGCGTGCGTGACTCCGTCGCCTGTTCGGGGGGAGTGATTGTGCTCGAGGAGGACGAGCGTTTCATCGCCCTGCACATGGGCGAAACCAAGGTGTCGACCTTCCCATCGCACGGTGGCAGTGTCGAGTCCTTCAACAGCGACAGCAGCTGGGTCGGCCTACGAGGTCCGACGATGAAAGGCATGCCCATGTGGCACGCGATCGCGCCAATCTCAGGTAAAAAGGCCACTTTTACATTAGACAGACGCGGGAGCTGGGTCCTTGATCGCGCCGCGTTTGCGTTCGTCGCGCGAGAATTCGAAGAGGGAGCGGCGCCGCAGTCCATGAGTGTGTTCGTTCGGTTTTTGGATCCAGACCGCACCACGGATGTTGCCAAGAACGTCAACTCGTACGTTCTGTTGAACGACGGCCAGATCGTCTACGCGGTCGTGGACGACGGTGTCTATCTCGACACACTCGACTCACTTTGATCACGCAATCGCCGCGTCGCGCTTGCCCAGTCGGACTGTGCTGGCATCGAACGAACACGCCACTGTGATCGCGTCCTCGGACACCTTCACCGCGCCCCACTTTGCGGCCAGCTTGAGATTCTTGACTGGGGCGACTGACTCGGGGAGCGGGATGTCGAAGTCGAGTGTCTCGAGGAAGTCCCACACGAACACGGGGCGGAGAAGTGATTCGCGAATGTGATCGGCAACCGTGTCGTCCACGAACTTGGGTAGGTACTTGAGATCGAGTTCTTCGAGAGTGAGCTTCAGCATGAGCTTTTCTCGATCGTGCTCCTTGGCGACATAGGGAACAATCACGATCGCAGCCGACTCCACGGTCACGGGCATCTTGATGCCGACGACGGTGATTTCTGCTTTTGCGTGCGAATCGATGCGCACTCCCACCTCCGGAATGAACGTCAATTGCGTGGGCCGCGCGATGAACAAGTTCGTCGTGTCGATGGCGAGCTTCATGGGCAAGAAGCGTTCGGCGATGTGTTCGAAGTCGCTCTTTCCGAATGTTGCTTGTAACCACATGAGCAACTCTTACGCAGTGTCTGTGCCAACCCTGGCACGACCTCTGCTCTTGCAATGACGCATGAGCACCAAACCCAAGAAGCTGAAGCCCGAAATTGACGCCATGAAGAAGAGTGAGGTCATCGCTCACATCGAGGGTGGTGCAATCGATACCGCAGCAGGCGCGATCGCAGGAGCAACCGTCGGAGCGATCGGTGGCCCCATTGGCCTGGCGGCGGGCGCAGTAATTGGTGCCGCAGTCGGAGCTCTCGCGGGTGTGGAACTCGAGCGCGAGGACCGCAAGGCTGCACAACACGATCGCGAACTCGACGCGATTCCGTCAGCCAAGGACAAGGCGACTCCGAAGAAGCCGTAGTCCACAGGCGAGCGCATTGGCCAGACTTCCGACCCTGCGTGGCACGGATGCACACGCAGGAATGCCACAGCGGCTCTACTGCCTCGACTTCTGGGCGACGAACTCCAAGCGATTGCCCCAGGGGTCTTGGGCAAAGAACCTCGCGACGTCGTTCACCTCACGATCGACACGCGTAGGGATGCCCGCTGCTTCGAGTCGCGTCTTGAGCAGTTCCAGAGTGGCTTCGTCGACGAGGCGAAGCGCGGGATGCGCTTTGGTGGCTGGGCGGAAGTTCTGCTCCACTCCGATGTGAATCTGCTGCGCGCCACACTGAAACCAAAGCCCGCCGCGCACGGCGAGCGTGGGCGGTTTGGGAAGTTCGACCAGACCCAGTAGTTCGCCAAAAAAGCGACGCCCTGCGTTTTCGCATTGAGGCGGCGCGGCAAGCTGCACGTGATCGATGCCCTGAAAAGCGATGTCCGAAAGTGTCACGACGCCGACACTACTCTCGAATCATGCGTATGGAGCAATTGTCAGAGCGGGGACGGGGACGGGAGCGGGGACGACGGGAGCGGGGACGGGGACGGGGACGGCGGACGGGGACCGGCGTAGTGGCTGACTGAGGCCGTGGGGTCGCTCGGGAGATCCGAGCATATCGTCGTGCTCGCCTCTATCAAGGCCGAGCCGCCTGCGGCGGTCGCTTCGCGAGCCTTGACAGAGGCTGCGCGCGACGAGGTTGGGACGGGCCCGACGAGAGGGCAGAACGGAGAATCGGATGCTCAGTATTTACGATAATGCGATATCGATGTTGCGGGGGCTTCGGCCTGTGATTGCGGTGCTCGAGCGGAAGGACCCAGATCTCGCGCGGCAGCTAAAACGAGCGGGATCGAGCGTGGCTTTGAACATCGCGGAAGGTGCACTTGCGAGAGGGCGTAATCGGTTATCGCTCTACCAAGTAGCACTAGCCAGTTCGAAAGATGTTATCGCGTGCATCGATGTCTCGAAGGCACTCGGCTACATCGAACAGGTAGACGAAAGCGTGCACGCCGACCTGAGTAAGATCGGCGGCACGCTCTACAAGTTGACTATCGGCTGACCCGATAGAGCGTCGCGCAGATGCGGTCGAGTTGATCGATGACGACCGCATCTGCTTCGACGTACCCGAACGCATCGGCAACTTCGAGACAGGCCCGAACCTCCCGAGCAGACCCGAGAGCAGTCCGAAGTCTCATCCTCTCGTTACCGCCAGTCGCGCCATCCGCTTCGGCAGTATTGAGAGCAATGCTGGCACCGGCCCTTCGAAGTTGCCGAGCCAGATCACAGTCGTGCTTCGCAATCTCCCTAGCCACGCCGCCAACCAACCGAAGTGTCTCCACGATGAAGGGATAAATTCTCAACATGACGTCCTCTTTCTGCCTCTGCTCTCGCAAAGGCACCGCCCCCAAGTCGACGACATACTCGGAAGAGCCGAGCGAGCCCCACCCCGCAGCAAGACCCAGTGTCGAGTCATCGATGACGCCGACGAGAACGCAAGCGGGAGCGGACGGGAGCGGGGACGGGGACGGGAGCGGGGACGGGGACGGGAGCGGGGCGGGAGCGGGGACGGACGAACCTTCAGGGGCAAGGCACGCTGATGGTGCCGGTCGCGCTCCCGCCCTTGAGATCCACGACCGACCCGTTCACGTTGAGCGGACTGAGTCCGTTCACCGTCCCACAGATGAACTTCGCGCTCGACGGTGTCGGCCCCAGGGTGTTGTTTGCGATGACGGTAGGTGCCGCGTTGGTGCCCGTGCCCTGTGCGTTGATTTGAATGTTGGCACCGACGACCGTGTTGCCCGTCACCGTGCCGCCGAGGATGTTCGGAGACGCGTACCAAGGATGCGGGCCGAGTTCGATTCCGAAGTGGCAAACCGCAGGACAAGCGACGAGGTTTCCGGTCATCACAGCGCCCGTGTGATCACCCAATGCGCCGTTGTTGAAGTTGTCGAGCATCAGGGCAGCGAATGCAGCTTGCGAGAGCTGCTCGGCGACATTGTTGGTGTACTTCGCGTTGGTTCCACCCCCTGAAATAAAGCCGACGTCGCTGTTGTCGATGAAGCTGCATCCGTCGACGACACCATTGTTGCTCTTGTGAATGGTCAGTCCGTCTGACCACATGTTGTTGGTCGCGTGGTCGCCGTTGGAGTTGAACGCGCTGTCTTTGACGGTGATGCCGTCACCATCCCACTCCATGCCGCTGCCGCACAACGCTCGCGCGGATGCCATGTGAACGAGAGTGCAATTGAGGCAATTGGCGCCTGCGTTGATGCCCTCGCCATTGCTGCCGGCCGCGCATTGCGCAGCTGAGTTGCTCGACAAGCGCGTGGCGCGGTTGCCGTCGATGACCACGTGGTCGAGTGTGACTTGAGAGACCTGTGTCGCGAGCGTGCCCAAGCGAAAAAAACCGCGCGTCGATGCGCCACCAGGCGACACGATCGAGTCCGCGCGAAACACTGCGCATCGAGGCGCAGCGTAGTCGAGACAGTTCGGTGCGCTGGCAGCGCCGCTCGTCGTGAGCGTCATCGGGTGCGTGATCGAGACGACCCCCGAGAGACGAAAAATTCCCGCGGGCAGGGCGAGGGTTCCGCCATCCGGTGTGGCGTCGATGCACGTTTGAATCGCCAGATGCGCGTCAGTCGCGCCCGTCGGATCGGCAGTGGTCGATCCGCAGAGTGTGACCGGTGCGGACGGTCCAGCCTGGATGTCGATCATGTGCGTCGGGCTCGGTTGACCCAGCCAACCCACCCCGTCGCGCACGAGCTCGAACGCATAGACATGCGGCCCCGTGAGTGGCGGCGCATGAAGGACGATCGGAATCACGATCTGATGCGCCGGCGGAACGTCTGCGGGCAGCGCAATGCGGCCGGGTGTCCACGTCGCAAGATCGTGCGGCGTCGATGCGCCGAGTTTGATGCCGCTCGGAGGACTCGCGGTTGCGGACCACGTCGTCTTTCCGCAATTCGCATAGGTCACGGATGCGAGCGCGGTTGCCCAGGGTGCCATCGCCGCCGGTGGCGCGACCTCCCCCACGAAGATCGCTTCGGGCGCTCCGTTCGGGCAGTTGTAAGGTGTCGCCACGATCGAAGACGCGTCGACTTTTGCATCGAGCTGCGCATCACGCGCGTCCGAAACATCGGGCCCCGACGAATCAACTGCCGCGTCGCTCGCGTCGCTTGCGATCGGATCAGAGGAGCATCCCGCGACCAAGAGAGCGATGACGAAGAACCGCATGCAGGCAGCTTAGCGTCTCATGCGGAGGAACCAAACGAAGTTCCAGCTGAAGCGGGAGCGGGGACGGGAGCGGGAGCGGGAGCGGGGACGGGGACGGGAGCGGGAGCGGGGACAGGGACGGGAGCGGGAGCGGGGACGGGGACGGGGACGGGAGCGGGAACGGGGACGGCGGACGGGGACGGCGTCGACGCGATCGATTCCTCGACCTATATTCCCCGAATGAAAACACTCCGCGTCGAGGTCTGGTCGGACATCGCGTGTCCCTGGTGCTACGTCGGCAAGCGTCGACTGGAAGCAGCGCTCGCTCGCTTTGCGCATCGCGACGAGGTCCGCATCGTGTGGCGCGCGTTCGAGCTCGATCCGTCTGCGCCGCGAACTCTCTCGGGCGACACTCCCTATGTCGCGAGGCTCGCGCGAAAGTACGGCACCCCGGTCGCCCAGGCCGAGGGCATGATGCGTCGCATGACTGAGGTTGCGGCGGCAGACGGACTCGACTTCCACTTCGAGAAGATTCGCCCAGGCAATACCTTCGATGCCCATCGCCTCCTGCATCTTGCAGAAGAACGTGGTCTTTCAGATGCCGTAAAAGAGCGATTCCTGCGCGGCTACCTGACCGAAGGCGAAGCCATCGGCGAACCGGAAGTTCTGGTGCGTCTCGCGCGAGAGGCTGGTCTCGATGAAGAACAAGCGCGCGCCGTCCTCGCGAGCGACGCCTACGCCGCCGAGGTGCGCGCAGACGAGGCCGAGGCTGGTGAACTCGGAATCACCGGCGTTCCATTCTTCGCGGTGGCTGGGCGGTATGGCGTCTCCGGTGCCCAGCCAGCCGACGTGCTTCTTGGTGTGCTCACCAAAGCGTGGAGCGCGATGACTCCACTCGAAGTGGAGTCGACAGAAGGCGCTGCATGCGGGCCAGACGGCTGCGCTTGAAGTGACCGCGTGCGGGGACGGGAACGGGGCGGGAACGGGGACGGGAGCGGCGAACGGGGA
>JAYVXK010001186.1:0-3027 GCA_043785265.1 Myxococcales bacterium
GTCTACAAAATCGGATCAACTCCAAAGTGCTTGTACAAACCGAACTATCCAGACAATACAAAGCAACTTTGCCAGTAGTCGCTGCATGATGCGCTGCGCGATTTACAGCGAGCGCTTTGAGTTTGGTGGGCCATTGCTACGAACGCTGATGGTCGCTCTCGTCCTTAGCTGTGGAGGCATCACCCAACCAGACGGGCCTCCAGGTGTGCCTACAGGAATCCAGGCAACGTCCGTAACCATAGGCACCGTCACCACTGTGGCGGGCTCAGGCGCGCCTGGGTTCATCAATGACACGACCGACATTGCTCAATTCCATAGTCCAGCAGGTGTAGCGGTAAGATCGGATGGCGCACTCGTCGTAACTGAGATCGACAACCACGTCCTACGCCTGATCGTTGGTAAGAACGTCACCACCCTCGCGGGATCGGGCGAAGTAGGCAACTTGGATGGACTAGGTTCGGCGGCCCGCTTCGACAATCCGAAAGGTGTTGTGCTCGACGCCGCAGACAACGCCTACGTTTGCGACGTGGGCAACTGCGGCGTCATACGCAAGGTCTCTGCGGGCGGACTGGTCTCCTCCATTCCGACCCCAGGCATATGCCCCGAGCGCATTGCCATCGATCCCAGCGGCCATCTCTTTGTAACCGCTGCGAATCCGCAGGTCTGGAGGGTCGGCGCGTCGGGAGGGGTGAGCGTGCTGGCCGGTTCGACCACGCCGGGCCATCTCGATGGCAACGGCTCGTCCGCGCGTTTCGTTTCACCCGTTGGAATCGCGTGCGACGCTAGCGGCAACGTGTACATCGCCGATATCTCAGACAACCGTATTAGGAAGATCAGTCCAACGGGTGACGTCACAACCCTCGCCGGCTCTGGCGCAGCAGGATTTGTGGATGGCATTGGCATACAAGCGACCTTCTACGCGCCGAACGCCATCAGTGTGGACTCGAACGATGATCTCAACGTGGTAGATCTCTATAACAATAGGATCCGTCACGTGACACGAGAGGGGGTAGTCACTACTTTGGCGGGCACCGGAGAGTTCGGCTTCAGGGATGGGCCAGGATGGTACGCGCAATTTAATCAACCCTTCGAACTGGGGATGGACGCGGCTGGCGACGTCTTGGTCGCGGACACTGGAAACAATCGCATTCGAAAAATCGCAGCAAGTGGAATCGGCGCCCTTGACGTGAAGTGGACGGCGCTCGCGGCTACGCCGTCAGTCACTGACTACGCGGTGTTGGCAAGCGCTAGCGCACGCCCTTCGAAAAGCTGCTCGACGACAGGAACCAACTGCACGCTAACCGGGCTCACCAGCCATGTCACCTACAGCCTTACGGTGACCGCGACCAACGCGCGCGGAATCGGGCAACCTTCCACCCCGATTCTTGCTACCCCGAACTGAGCCTCGCTGTAAGGCCGCAAGCAGCGGCACGGCGGGGACCTGCCCGATGATGCATTCGAGGACGGCGACAGCAAGCTCCCTGCGTTCGAATCGTTCTGCGCGTTCTTGACCCCGTTGTGGCGCTATTGGCGCAACGGCCGACCGATGCGCAAAGAGGACTACCAGCGCGACGACTATTACGACTGCACAGTCTGCAAAGAGTTCATCGCGTTCTCGAAGGGCAAGCTCCTGGCGAAAAAGGACGCTGATTTTGGGACACGTTACGAGTTCGTGTGTAAGAAACACTAAGGGGAGCGGAACGGGAGCGGGAGCGGGCGGGAGCGGGGACGGGGACGGCGACGGCGACGGGGACAGGACCACCGACGGGAGCGGCGGCGTCGTCTGTAAGGTCGCCGGTTTCGCAGCGTTTGACCCTCGAACGCCATGAGAAACCTATCCCGACTTTCCAAGCTTCTTTCCACCGCCGCGCTGTCCAGTCTGCTCTTCGCATGCGCTGCTCCAGGGCGGCCCTCTCAGATGCCTGCGATGGCCGCGCCGAGCGACTCGCGAGAATCGTCGCCGTCGATGGCGAGCGCTGGCGCGGACTCGGCGTCAATGAGTTCGTCTCCCATGGCTCCACCGACCGCGCCTGCTGTGGGACAAGCGTTCGCTGGCAACGTCGCAACCACAGCGCCGGCAAGCACGCCCGCCGTCGCCAAGACGACCGCGGACACCAAGAGCGCGCAGCCGCAACAAGAGGTGAGCAGCCCTGACGTGTTCATCCTCTACACCGGCGGGCTCAATCTGCTCGTCGATGACGGCAAGATCGCGCCCACGATCGACAAGGTGATCGACGCCGCCATTGCCGTCGGTGGTCACATCGGCAGTCGCAAAGACACGAGCGTGTCGGTCATCGTGCCGTCCAAGTCGTTTCGCGCCGTCTTCGCGGAGAGGTGACTCACCGATCGATCGCCGCCGAAGACGTCAGCGAGGAGTACCACGACGCAGAAGTGCGCCTGCAAAACATGAAAGCCACGCGCAAGCGACTCGAAGAGTTTCTCTCGAAGGCGCCGAGCATCAACGACATGCTCACGGTCGAGCGCGAACTCGAGCGCGTGGTGATGGACATCGATCGAACAGAAGGTCGGATGCGATTTCTCCGAGAGCACACCGCCTTCTCCACATTGACGATCGATCTCGCGGCGAAGCCAAAACCAGTCGCCAGCATCGCTACGGGACCCACGATCGATCCGCCGCCCGCGCCTCCGCCGCCTCCGCGCGCGATCGATTTGCCAGCTTCTTGGCTCAACGAAATGGGCGTCAACCGTTTGATCTCAGGCAAGTGAAGGACACGACCATGAAACGCATTCTCTCTATCGTTCTGATTCCTCTCGCGCTCGCCGGCGTCGCTTGCGGTCCGTCTGCCAAGCTCGTGCCTCCCCCCGGATTCGCGCATGTCGACGGCGAGTACGATGACCGCATCACGAGTCCACGCGGAGTGGTCATCGGCGCTCGCGCCCTTCGCAACAAGCCGCAAGCAAACTTGGACTTCTGGGTAGAGGCGATCGATTTGCGCCTGCGCTCGCAAGGCTACGTCGCCGAAGACACCAAAGACGTGAAGAGCAAGAGCGGCCTGCCTGGCAGGG
>JAYVXK010001187.1:0-3026 GCA_043785265.1 Myxococcales bacterium
TTTTGGACGAGCCGACCGCCGGCATCGATCCCGTCGCGCGCCGCGAGCTGTGGGACTTGCTGTTTCGACTCGCCGCAGAAGGCATCACGCTGCTCGTCACCACGCACTACATGGACGAAGCCGAGCGCTGCGGCGAAGTGGGCTACCTCTATTTGTCGAAAATGATCGTCTCGGGTTCGCCAGATGAACTCAAGAATCACAGCGCGGTGAACAAGAAAGGCATGCGTCGTGTCGAGGTGACCACGGCGAAGACCGCGCGCGCGTTGACATGGTTGCAGGGTCAACCGTTTTGCACGGGAGCCACGATTTTTGGGCAAGCGGTGCATGCGGTGGTCGAGTCTCGTCTCACCGACGAGGACATCGAGAAGGCTCTCGCCGCGCAAGGATTCGAGGGCGCGACGTCACGCGAGATCGCGCCCTCACTCGAAGATGTTTTCGTCGCCCTCACGCAAGAGGCCGCAGGCGAGCGGTCGCGACAAGGGAAGGCCATCTCATGAAAGGCGGAAACATCTGGAACTCGTTTCTGGCGATTCTCTTCAAAGAGTTTCTGCACATTCGCCGTGACCGCGCCACTCTCGTGACCGCTCTCTCGATCCCCATTTTCCAACTCCTCTTGTTTGGCTTCATCGACCAAAACGTCCACGATTTGCCCACAGTGGTGGTCGATCAAGATCAAACGCGAGAGAGCCGCGAGTTCATGGACCGGCTGCGCGCGACTCACACATTCTCGATCGAAAAGGTGACGCCTGATCCTCACGAGGCGCGCACCGAGATCGCCTCGGGCAACGCGCGCGTCGGCGTTGTGATCCCACCCGACTTTCACAACAAGCGCGCGCGTGGCGAAGAGGCCAAAGTATTGGTGCTCATCGACGGCTCGGATTCGACCGTGAGCGCACAAGCCCTCGGCGCAGTCACGGGTCTCGCGGCTCAAGTGAGTCTCGAAGAAATATCAAAAGAAGGACGCTCGACCGGGGTGACGCGCGGGGCGCCGCTGTCGACGCAACCCATCATCTTGTTCAATCCAGACGGTCGAAGCGCGAACTACATCATTCCAGGGCTGATCGCGATCATGCTTCAAATCGTGGCGATCGTGCTGACCGCCATCGCGATCGTACGAGAACGCGAGCGCGGGACGTTGGAGCAGTTGTTGGTGACGCCCATTCATCCGCTGGGCTTGATGTTGGGCAAGCTCGCCCCCTATCTCATCATCGGCGTGGCGGAGACTGCACTCATCTTGTTCATCATGCGCTTCGGCTTTGGCGTGCCGATTCGGGGCAGTCTCATCTTCTTGTTCGTGATGGCCATCATCTATCTGTTCGCGCTCTTGTCGTTGGGCCTCTTCATCTCGACGCGCGCGCAAACGCAGGCGCAGGCGCAACAACAGGCGCAAATGTTCTTTTTGCCCTCGATCTTTTTGTCTGGATACATCTTCCCCAGCGCTGGTCTGCCTCCAGTGCTCTATGTGATTGGTCGGCTTTTGCCTGCCACGCACATGATCGAGATCATGCGCGGCATCGTGCTGCGAGACGCGGGTCCGCGCGAGCTGATGCCCAACGTCCTCGCACTCGTCGCGATCAGTGTCGTGCTCGTCTGGGCGAGCGTCCGACGGTTTCAAAAGGTGGCTCTATAACCCCATGACCATTCGACTCGCGTTCTCACCCGACTCCGACGACATCTTCATGTTCTGGCCGATCTTGGCCAAGAAGATCGACACCGACGGTCTCGAATTCGCGGCCGAACGCCACGACACGGAGCGTCTCAATCAGCTCGCAGAGAGCGGGACCATCGACGTGTGCGCGGTGTCGATCGCACACTACGCGACGCTCTCGGATCACTACCTGCTCTTGCCGCATGGTGCGTCGGTGGGTCGTGGTTATGGTCCGGTGGTCGTCACACGCGGCGCTCGCTCGCTCGAATCGCTCCGAGGCAAGCGCATCGGCATCCCCGGCAAACGCACGACGGCGTTTCTGACGTTGTCGCTTCTGCTCGACGACTTCGAACCTGTCGTGGTGCCGATTAGCCCCTATTCACGGGCGTTCGACGCGGTGCGATCGGGCGAGGTCGATGCCGCGCTGGTCATTCACGAAGGCCGTCTCACTTATGAGCGAGAGGGTTTCGACAAGGTCTGTGATCTCGGCGAACAATGGCTCGCTCGCACGGGGCTCCCCCTACCGCTTGGTGGCAATGTCATTCGCCGAGGTCTCGGAGACGATGTGGTGCGTCGCACGTCAGCGGTGTGCCGAGCCTCGATCGCTTGGTCGCTCGCGCATCGCGAAGAGGTAATGACCGCGCTCGAGAGCGAAGAATCACGTGGTGATGTGCGAATGAGCAGAGAACTCTTGGACCGCTATCTCCAGATGTATGCGAACGATGACACGCTCGATCTCCCAACCGATGCACGCGAAGCCGTCGCGTTGCTTCTGCGCGAAGCGCACCGCACAGGGCTTGTTTCTAGGGCGATCACACCAGACTTCGCACCGTGAGCAGCGAAGCATCTCGCATACACGGTGCGACAGAAATTTGCGCCGTGTGCGGTGCTCATTGCTCGAACGCTCCATAACGGTAAAATGTCGGATCCGTGTGCGCCTCGGCACGCGCGCCTTTGTCGACGCAGTCGGTCGACTCCCAAGGAGATACGAATGGTAGGTCAGCGTGCAGCGGCATTGAGTGCGACTGCTTTGTTGTTCTGCGTCATCGCCGCTGGGTGTTCGAGCACCTCGTCGCCCGAGAAGACAGGTGCGTCCAGCAGCGCGATTCAAGGTGGCACCGACGACCTCACCCATCCCTTCGCTGTAGGCGTCTGTGTTGGCGGGCCTGGCCAGTGTCAGCTGATTTGCTCCGGAGCGCTGATCGCGCCCAACCTCGTGCTCACTGCGCGTCACTGCGTGGATCAGTCACCGCAACAAATCGACTGCAACGCGTCGACCACGCGCTTTGGCGCGCAACACGCGGCCACGAGCTTCTTCTACATCACGACCGACGGCGACATGAGTCAGTCGACGATTGGTTGGCACAGCGCCAAGAAA
>JAYVXK010001188.1:0-3023 GCA_043785265.1 Myxococcales bacterium
TCTGTTTGGTCGCGATTGATCATGAGACCGATTTGACGACGATGAGGGGGACGGTTTGGGCGCTTCTCGTGGTGGTGGACAGGAGGCTTCGGTGACAGCAATCACGAAGGCTTTTGGTCGCTATCGTTTGCTCGAACGCCTTGGACAAGGCGGCATGGCCGAGGTCTTCAAAGCGAAGAGCTTTGGCGTCGAGGGCTTCGAAAAGGTGCTCGTCATCAAGCGCATCTTGCCCGAGCTCGCCCGCAGCCAAGAGTTCGTCGACATGTTCATCCACGAAGCCAAGCTCGCGGTGCGTCTCTCGCATGCGAACATCGTGCAGGTTTTCGATCTTGGACGCGCTCCGCTGGGCGAGGAGGGAAAGTCACAAGACGCCTATTTTATGGCCATGGAATACGTTCATGGTCTCGATCTCGCGAGCGTGCTCACGCGTTGTCGGCGACTCCAAATTCCGATGCCAATCGAGATGGCGGTCTTCGCATGCGCCGAGGTGGCCAAGGGTCTTGACCACGCGCACCGGCGTCGCGACGAGCAGCTCAAGCCTCTCGGCATCGTGCACCGCGATGTGTCTCCGCAAAACGTGCTCGTCTCGTTCGAGGGCGAAGTCAAAGTCACTGACTTTGGCATCGCCAAAGCGCGCGGCGCGCTCGAACAGGGAGAAGCCGAAGACACGCGCACGCGTCAACTCCACGGCAAGTTCGGTTACATGAGTCCCGAGCAAGCTCGCGGCGAACCGGTCGACGCACGGAGCGACCTCTTCAGTCTCGGCATCGTGCTCTACGAATGCATCGCGGGCGTCAATCCATTCAGCGCACCGACGACCTTCGAGACTCTGCGGCGCGTCCAAGCATGCGAATACCCGCCCGCAACACTTTTGCGTCCTGACGCGCCCGCGGCCTTGCTCACGATCTTGAACACAGCGATGGCCAAAAATGCGAAGGATCGCTACCCCGACGCTGGCCGCATGTACGAAGCCATGCTCGCGTTCTTGTATTCGCAAGGCAGTCGTTACGGCGCGCACGAGCTCAGTGAGTTTCTCGTTTCGATTCAGGGCGAGGAGCAAGCCCCGAGCGGATCGCACATCGAAATCCTGGATGGCGAAGGCGTCGCTCCGCAAGAGCGCACTCCTGTCGAGGTGCCGCCGTCGCGCTCTGTGTCGAGTGTGTCGCGTGTCGAGACTGGCGTGCGAGCAGTCGGGATCGATCGCGCCGCTGGCATGGGCGAGCGCCGCGAAGTGACGGCGTTGGTCGTCGAGTTCCCCCGCGGCGACTCGAGCGAGGCATGCGCAAAGACGAGCGCGCTCGTGCTCCGATACGGCGGTCGCGTCCACAAGCAAGAGAGCGATCAGATCGTGGCTCTTTTCGGCCTCGGCGAGCCCGACGGCCGCGACACTGAGGTCGCCACTCGCTGCGCTTTGCTCACCATGAGGGCCAGCGGTGGCGCACGTCAGCCCTCCGCAGGCTTGCACACCGCGCGCATTCACGTGAGCGCAGAAGGCGAACCCACCGAAGACGAGCGCCTCAGTGGTCTCATCGCCTCGGCCCGCGATCTCGCACGTGCGCGCGAGGGACGCTGCGCCATCTCGGGCGCGGCGATGCGCCAGGTCAAGAGCCTGTTCGTGTTCGAACCGCTCAACGACGGATCGCAAATCACCAACGTTTCAGGCGCGATCGTAAAAGACATTCGTGGTCCATCGGAGACGTTCGGGCGTTTCGTGGGGCGCAAAGAAGAACTGCGTCGCATGGGCGAGGTCCTCGCGGCTGCCACGCGTCGCTCTGCACGCGCCATCACGGTGCGAGGCGCTCACGGAGTCGGCAAGACGCGCCTGCTTTATGAGGTCGAGCGCAGGCTCATCAAAGGCGGGTACAACGTCGGCTGGTACATCGCTACTTGTCCGCCAAGAGGCCGCGAAATACCCCTGTCCGGACTTGTGTGCATGTTGCAAGTATTGTGCGGCACGGCTGACGGCGACACGCACGAGCGCGTGATGGCCGTGCAGCCTCGTCTCCGCGCGCTCGGTCTGCACGACGACGAGGTCAACGCAGTTCTCACCGCGCTCGGTGCCAATGCGCCAACGTCATCTTCGGTGAATGCAAAGACCGCCTTGCGATCAGCCTTCACGCGCATGGTCGCCAGTCTCTGCGAAGACAAGCCGCACACGTTTGCTTGGGACTCTGCCCACTGCATGGACGAAGACAGCTTCTCCATCCTCGAACACGCCATTGGTCGTCTCAAGAGTTCGCGTGTTGTGTTTGCCTTCACTACCCGTGAGGGATTCGCACATCCACTCGAAAAACTCGAAGGGCATCTCAGTCTCGATCTGGCCGATCTCAAAGACGACGACGTGGGTCGACTCATTGGATATCGCCTTGGCACCGAGACTGTTCCAGACGAGCTCGTTCGCTTCGTTCGAGACCGCGCTGGCGGTCATCCCTTGTTCATCGAAGAGGTCATCAAAGGTCTCGTCGATGCCAATGCCGTGACCGTGGGCGAACGCAAAGTCGTTTCGATGCGTTTGGTCGGACAAGAGTTGTCACTCCCAAAGACGCTGCGCGGACTCGTAGCGTCGCGCGTTTCCCGCCTGTCGACGCCAGATCGTGCCACCCTCCAAGCTGCGGCGGTGCTCGGTGAGCCGGTCGTGACTGAGGTGCTCGCCACGATGCTCAGTCAACAGCTCGCGCCTCTCGAGCGCTCCATCGATGCGTTGATCGCAGCCGAGTTGCTCGTGCGAACGGGTCCTTCGGAGATGCGCTTCACCTCGCCCATCGTCCGCGAAGTCGTGGTCGATGCGCTCCCGAGTGAGGCGACGCGTGAGTTGCATGCAGCGGCAGGCACGGCGCTCGAGCAGGTTTTGGGCGAGCGTGCATGGGAGCAAGCCTCGCGCATCGCGACTCACTTCTACGAGTCGGGCGATCGCGAGCGCGCGGCGACGTACTTCGCCAAGAGCGGCGAGCATCGACTCGACGCGAGGCAACTCGAAGCCGCCGTGCGTGACTATTCGCGCGCGATCGAACTCTGCGACACGA
>JAYVXK010001189.1:0-3016 GCA_043785265.1 Myxococcales bacterium
CCGACCGTCTCGATTTCAATACCAAACTTCAGCGCTCTCATCGTCTCGGTGTGCATGCTCGGCGGTAATGCGTGAAGTGGTCCTGCGGAAGCACACGCCCATGTCCGCGAAACCAGGTCGCAGAACGCGAGCAACCCGGACAGATGCATCAGGGTTTTCGGCGATATGCGATTTGCGCGGCGTTTCTTTATGACCGCTGCATCAGCCACTCAGCAGCTTTTGCTGACTACGCGGCCATGCGAGAAGTGGTCCCGGATTTCGGAGTCACACGTTGTTAGCGTGCAGCGATGAGCGTCAACGCGAGGTCGATGTTGCTATCGCGCCCACGATCGAGGTCGCTGGTAGGAAAGACGGGAACCAGTTTGTCCGGTGCGATGCCGACGCCGTCGTAGCTTTTGTTTGCTGTCACGTACCGTTCGTTGGGCAACCCGAAGCGCCAACCGTTCGGGAGCGTTCGATCCAGTACGTCCGAGAAAACACCTTGCGTGTTCTGTCCTATGCGGACCACGTTCGGCGATCTGCCGAGAAGGGACTGGGTGAGCACTTCGGCAGCACTCACGGTATTGGGTCCCATGAGTTCGACGACAGGACCGTAGAAGCTCGCTCGTGATGCGGGCTTCGCAAGAACGGCTTGCTCGGGCGTCCATTGAATCTCAGCGGCAGCGCGGCGAGCCTGTTTGGCAAAGGCGGGATACTCGCTTGCGGTCAGCCGCGAGACGACGGCGAGCGCTAGACCGTCAGCGCCACCGCCGTTGATCCGAAGATCGAATACGAGCGCACGCCACGTTGACGCGTCCGCGAATCCCGCGTCGAGGGCTTGCTCGAGCGCTGTGAGGTCGCTCCCAAAGGATCCGTCGCCGCCATAGTTGCCAAAGCTCCGAATGCGTAGGAAGCCAACGTCCGACGCCAGCCTGCCAAACTCGACTTGGCCATTGCAGAAGGACTGGAGCGGACGCGAGAGGTGTTTGTCGACGAGGCCGAGGGCTCGCGCGGCTTCTGCTGCGCCGAGCGGCACGGGTGCCTCCCGAAATCCTTGAAACTGCCGCTCCAACGAAGGCGCCAAAATGTAGGCGTGAGCGTCGCCGAGCGGCGCGATCATTCCCTGAAGGATGTCGAAGAGGGCCGGCGCCGATGTTTGCTCGGTGATCCTCAAACGATTCTCTGCCACGACGCGTTTCCAGTCGACGTGCTTCGCTGCGAAGAACGGGTAGTTCTCCGCCCACGTGGTAGCGAATACTTCGAAGTTCGCTTCGGGTGTGTTCCGCACCGGACTCGTGCAGAGCGTCGAGGGTGCCGCTCGGCGGGCCACGATGTCCGAAGCTCGTCCGTCAATGTGAACTTGAATCTCGTCGTGCGAACTGCGTCGCCCAACGCGCAAGACGATGGGCGCGCCGTCGATCTGGTAGCTCGCGATGCCGTCGGCGTCGCGCATGCGTGTCGCCTTTCCACCAGACACGCACGACGTTGTCGTGAGCTCGCGAAACGTCATCGTTCGTTCGCCGGAGAATTCGAGCTCGTAGCCGTAGCCGTCGGTGCGCCAGACTCCGTCGAGACTCGTTGGAGTAGCCGGCGTCTGCGGCGACACAGTCTTTGGCGCGGCACCGCGTGTTGCGCAGGCCACCATCAGCAGAGTCATTGCGGCGAGGCGCGACACTTTGCCCAGCGTACACGACCCATGAAGAGTCGCGGCTTTCACGACGCCTCCGCATCAACACTAGCGACCGTCCGCTGCAGGTACCGAATCCACGTCTTCTTCGCTTCTCCGCTGAACTGCGCCAGCGCGCGTGCGCCGTCGCACACGGCGTCGACGTCCGAGAGCAGATACGAGCCGACGCGTGCGGCGTCCTCGACGCGATCAGTGTCGACTTGCCAATGGCGCGGCGCCCACGCGATCGCGGGCGTAACGACGCACGGCACGCCTTCGGCGACCGCGTCGGCTGCGGTCACGTTGAACGTCTCGGTCGCCGAGAGTTGGTAGCAGAGGTCCATGTGCGCGACTGTTCGACGAAACGCGGCCCAGCCCTCCCATGCGTTGACGACGAGCTTGGCCCACTTGAGTCCATCGAACATCGCGTGCAGCGAATCGAGGATCCCTGCTCCCCATGGATCGGGATCTTTCGAGATCCAAAATTCGAGATCGGCATTGCGCGATCGCGCGAGCATCATCGCTGCTGCCGCAGCAGTCGTGTGATTCTTCAGGAGTCGTAGCGCGCCGAAGCTGCCAACGCGGAGCAGTCGATGATCGTGTGCGCCGCGAGCTCGTCGCGTGACGCGCGAGGCGTCGTAGAGGTTGGGCAGGTGGAGGCACTCGCCGGAATACGTGCGCGCGAGGAAGCTCGCGAGCAGCTCGCTATTCGCGCAGACTGACACGTTGAGCGTGTGGTCCTGCAGGTACATCAGCTCGCGCAAGATCCGAATCGCACCGGCCTCGACCTGGAGGAAACCAATCTGGCTGTGTGCGCGCACAATGAAGTGCGCCGACGGGTAGCGCGCCGCGAGCGCGGCGGTGTCGTCGGTGGAGACCCACGGCGCTTCGATCACGCAATGGGTCGTCGACGGGTAGCGCGAGAGCGCCGCGTGGATGTCGTCGATCGACCAGACGCCGACGAGATCCGCGCGCACACCGTTACGACGAAGGACGCGAACGGAGTGGAGCGCGGTGACGCCGAGTCCAACGGGCGAGCCCGTGGACTGGCGCGAGCGATAGAGAAAGAGAACGTGGGGTTCGTGCACGAGCCGAACATGTGTCTGGCCCTTGCAACGCGCTGTTACATTCTGCGTTACCCTCGCCTGTTACTTCGAACTCACGCAGCCGAAGCGAGCTCTTGCTCTTCAACGCGCCGCATCTCTTCGTCGACGCGCGCCGCTGCTTCCGGATGGTTGACGAGAGCGTCATGGAGCGCTTTGCGAATGCGCAACCAGATGGGAAGGCGCATCAGCCGTCGACCGAGATCGTACTCGCCAGTGAGCTTCGCGAGGTGAGTCAGAGTCGTGGAGACTGACGCCATGACCTTCG
>JAYVXK010001190.1:0-9796 GCA_043785265.1 Myxococcales bacterium
CGCCAAATGTAACGATCCTGGCGTATCCTGTGGAAGGATTTAGCGACTACCGTGAGCGGTTGAGCGCCAAGCACGCACGGGTTGGCGCACGAGAGGAGCAAGATGTGAGACAGACCGACCTGATGAAGCTGGTAGCAGTCGCTCAACGCGCGCTTGGCCTCTCGCAACGAGAGCTGGGCGAGCGGGTGGGCGCTTCTCGACGAACTGTCTCGCGCTGGTACGAGGGCAGCAGCACGCCGGCCGCTCAGGACCTCGAGCGTCTCTCGCGTCTCGTTTTCCCACTCGACGCGGTAGTCGCGCAGAAGCTCTTGAGAGTCGCCGCGGGCATTTTTGCGCAGATTGGATTTCCTCCACCTGCGCCGCTGATCGCTCCTGTTGCCACCGTTGCAATCGCGGCACCACCGCCAGCACCACCACCGCCGCCGCCACCTAAGGAGCTCGTGGACAGTGTGGTGGTTGCCGCGTGCGACGCGATGGATGCGTTGCCGCGTGTCATGCGGCCTCCGCTACTCGCGGCGTTCAGGCGAGCGAGAGAGCTGGGATTGACGGTGGAAGACGTGGAGCGCGAGCTTTCTCCGAGGGACGGCAAGAAGAAGTGAGCCCCGTCTGCGTCTCCGCTTCTCTCGCCGCTCCTGCGGCGTGAACTTCGTGTAGCTTCGTCGGCATGGCCAAGAGTCGCGTCGTGCGCTCGCTGAAGTCCGCGACGCTGGGGATTCCGACGCGGCGCTTCGTCAAACCTGGTCGATCGCCGACGCTCTGGGAGATCTCTCTCGACGGCACCACCTGCCGTACGCGCGACGGCGCAGCCGGTGCTCCAAAAGAGACGACGCATCCTTCGCCCGAGCAGGCACTGCAGGACTACGTCACCCAGGTTTCCTCGAAGCTCTGGGGCGGGCACGTCGAGCAGGTCGCGGCGCGCTCGCCATCCCCGGCGCTTCCGGTGCTAGGACCCGCGGATGTCGCAACGCAACGCGCCCACTTGCGATCGCTCCTCGACAGAGCCCAGTTGTCGCACCGAGCAGACGCCGTCGACGCATGCCTGAAACCAGCCATCGCGCTGCGCCTGCGCCGCATCGACCAGAGCGATCTTCCCATTGGCGCCTCGCGGTTTGGTGGTTGCCCGGACCTTCCACCCAAAACAGTCTGGCCAAGTCGAACTGACAAGGCGACGCGCGATCGTCCGAAGCGGGAGCGACCGCTCGACTTCGTTGGCCAGCTACGCCTCGAGGACATCGCCCCTCACGACGAGGCGGGACTGCTGCCGCGGGCTGGCCTCTTGTCGTTCTTCGTGCTGGCTGACTACGACTCGGATGATGCGAACGAGCCTGACTACCTATCGGTCTGCCGCGTCCTCCATCACCCCGTCGGGGTGCCGCTCGAACGTACGGCTGCTCCTTCCGGCGCCGGCCGGATCAGAAACGGCGAACGGATCGCGGAGCCGTACCTCGCCCACGCCATCGAATTTTTTCCGATCGTGACATTGCCGCCTTCGGAGAGTCGCAGGTTCAAGAAGTTACGGTTGACGGATGCGGAGAGCGATCGGTTCTTCGAAGAAGTGCGCGAGCCGTTCAATGTGTGGCGCTCGCGTCGCTTTCCGGGAATCCGCGGCACTCATCTGCTCGGGTATCGCGACCGCGACAACGACCGCGAACCGAAGCAGATTCTGCTCATGCAATGCGAGAGCGATTACTCGACGCAGTTGGTCTGGGGCACCGCGGATTTTCTCTACTATTGGATTGCTCCCGCGGCGCTTGCGAAGGCACGCTTCGACAGCGTGACCTCGAACTACGCAGACTGAGTGAGGCGCGAGCCTCGACGCCGTTGAAGAGACTCCGTGGCCGCTCCCATCCCCGTTCCCGCTCCCGCCCCGCTCCCGTCCCCCGCCCGTCCCCCGTCCCCGCTCCCGTCCAAGGGTTCGCGTGCGGCGCGTGTCGATCGAAGAATGCTCTCGCACCGAACGCTTGTCTTCGTGCTCTCGATGGCCGCTGCCGCGTGCGCCGGCTCCCCCGCACCGCCACGCGTACCCGTGTTGCGCGGTCGACTTCCGATCGCGATGCAGACTCCGCCCGTTCAGCTGCCTCCACTGGCGCCGAGCGCCAACGTCGAGCCCGCGCCTCCTCCCGTCTACGATCTCGCCGCAGACGTCGCGGTGATCACATCGCGCGCGAAGACAGAACTCGGCGAGAGTGTTCGCGTCGCGGTCACCAAGGACGTGTTCGTGTTGATCGCCGCGCCAGGCTGGAACGCAGCCGCGCTGGCTTCGAGTCAGAGTCTCACCATCAACGCCATCGACGCGTACTTCAACGGCAGGTTCGACAAGAAGCCAGCGCGAGCGATCGCTGTGTACCTCTTCCCAGAAGCCACGACCTATCAAGGCTTCTGCAAGCGCGTGCTCGGCGCTGAGTGCGGCTCGCCCTTCGGCGTATATTACAGCGATCCTCGGCGCATCGTCATGAACGCGGGGCCAGGGCTGGGCACGCTCACGCACGAGCTCGTGCATCCAATTGTGGAGGCAGACTTCCCATCGGCTCCGACGTGGCTCAACGAGGGACTCGCGTCACTGTTCGAGGCACCCGTCATGCCTCGCGTCGGCGAGATCCACGGCGTCAAGAACTGGCGTTACCCACGCTTGATCCAAGGCATGAACTCATCGGAGGAGAAGAACGACGCACGCCTCGACGCCCTGTTCACCATGAGCGACGGCACGTTCCGGGACGCGCGAGAGAAGCTCCACTACGCGACCGCGAGATACGTGTGCCAGTGGCTCGATCAGAAGGGGCTCTTGTGGCGCTTCTATCGAACATGGCGAGATCACTCCGCGGACGATCCCACGGGAGAGGCGAGCTTCACCGAAGTGGTTGGGATGAGTCCGGCTAAGGCGAACGTGGAATGGACGACTTGGGTTCGCGCGCTCTAGTCATGATGGGAAGGCACGCGCCTGATCTTCCCACCGCTCCCGAACCGCCGTGCCAGCTCAGACGCAACGCCACGCGCCCAGTCAATTCGGCGACGGGGGACGGGGACGGGAACCGGGACGGGTGCGGGGACGGGGACGGCGGACGGGGGACGGCGGACGGGTGCGGGGACGGGGCGGGGATGGGGACGGGGACGGCGGACCAGGGCGGCGGACGGGGACTGGCGTAGTCGGGGACGGACGTTCCGAGCGCGGTGCGCTGGAGGGCCCCCATCTCGGGACGACCTGCTGGTATACCTCCTCCTTCCCATGAAACTCTCGATCCTCCTTCCACTCGCGACGAGCACGCTTGCCGCGGTGACCTCCGCGCATGTCGCTCGCGCGGACGACACGCGCGTCTCTCACCAAGCAGTCTCGGACGATCTGCACTCCTATTACGGCGGCGAGTCCCGTTCTGCGTACGCCATCCTCGCGCTCGGCGCTGCCTCCGCTTATGCAGGCACGATCTTGGTGACGCGGAACGCAGACTTCTCGCGTGGCCTTGGTTGGCCTCTGCTCACGCTCGGTGTGCTCGAGGGGCTCGGCGCGATCTACTATGTCTTCCAAGTTCGCTCCGAGGTGAGACACTACGAGAGTTCGTTGGCGCAAGACGCCCATGGCTATCAGCGCGACGAGCTCGCGCACATGCACGGGACGAGGTCGCGCTTCGTCGGCTACCGATTGACCGAGTTCGCGCTGCTGCTCGCCGGCGTTGGCGTCGCGACTTATGGCTTCGTGGCGAATCGTGACGCGTGGAAGGGCGCGGGCATTGGCATCAGCGCAGTCGCTCTTCCCTTCGTCATCATCGACACGGTCAACGACGCGCGCGCCAAGCACTACGAAGAGACCGTGCGGCGCTTCGATCCAGTGGCAGACGCGCCACGCAAGGTGGAGATCGCGCCCATCGCATCGACACCTTGGTATGTGTCGTACAGCGGGACGTTCTAAGATCTCCGTCGGCGTCGCCGTCCCCGTCCGCCGCTCCCGTCCCCGTCTCCCGTCCCCGCTCCCGTCCCCGTCGCCGCTCCCGTCTGCTCTTGACGCGACCGCCTCTCACCATGCTACGAGGGCTCGGCATGACGACCTCACCTGCAGTTGCCGATGTCCCCAACAAGTGCGTCGCGTTCGGCGGCACGACCTACACGATCCAAGAGCTGGGCGAAGACACGTTCACCGTGCTCGTCAAAGGCGTCCCTGTTGGACGCATCGTCTACACATTCGGCGCTGCCAATGGTGTGCCCGAGGGCGACGCGATCACAGAAGATGCGATCTATGCCATCGCTGAGGCTTGGTTCACGGCCACCGCTTAGCGACGCGACGCGCCAGGGCCCCCCCATTGACGTGAGCCCAGTGGCCGATAGCATGAGGCCATGGCAGCGAGTCGTAGCTTATGGTTCGCAATTGCCGTAGCCGGCGGGGTTGCCTGCACTGGCGTGATTGGGGACAGCGGAGATTCGCAGTCGACAGGACCGTCGATGAGTCCTGCCTCGATGCGGCGACTCAGCCAGGCCGAATACGAAGCCACGGTTCGCGACTTGCTCGGTCTCACGATCAGCGCGGCCACGCTGCCTGCAGACGCGAAAGATCCATTCGACTCCGACTCGGCCACGCAGCTGGTGTCGCCCTCGTTGATCTCTTCGCTCGAGACTCTCGCGCAAACCACCTCCGAAGCCCTGTTGGCGCAGCCAGCTCTACGCGACAAGGTCGTGGGATGCGTGCCGCAGGGACCGAGCGATGCGGTGTGCTTCCGTAGCTTCATCACGTCGTTTGGTCGCCGTGCTTATCGACATCCGCTCGAGAGCGCGGAGGTCGACGAGTTCATGACGATGCAGTCGTTGGCTGTCGAGGACAACAACTTCTATACGGGTGTGGATTCGGTCCTGCGGGTCATCTTCCAAGATCCTCAGTTCGTGTATCGAGTCGAGATCGGTACTCCCGCGGCTCAAACGGGCTTGTTCGTGTTGACGAATTACGAGCTCGCGACTCGGCTCTCTTATTTTCTTTGGGGTTCCACACCCGACGACGCGCTCCTCGATGCCGCAGCGTCCAACAAGCTGAGCGACCAGGCGGGCATCCTCGCAGAGTCGAAGCGCATGCTCGCCGATCCGCGCGCGAGGGCTCGTTTCGAGCGGTTTCATGCGTTGTGGCTGGGATACGACAAGCCCACGTCGACGCCTCTCGCGGTGTCGATGCGCAACGAGAGCAACGCGCTGGTCGATCGCGTCTTGTTCGATCAACACGAGTCTTACGATCATCTGTTCACCGAACACGAAGCCTACTTGGATGACACTCTCGCCACTCACTACGGGCTCACACCGAGTGGGAAGGCCGCTTGGGTCAACATGGACTCGGTCAATCGCGCTGGCATCCTCTCCGAGGCGAGCTTCCTATCGGTCGCGACCAAGTTCAGCGACACGAGCCCGACTCAACGAGGCAAATTCATCCAAGAGCGCTTGTTGTGCTCCCCCGTGCCTCCACCACCGCCCAACGTCAAAGCAGACGCGCCTCCGCCTGCGGGCAACGGCGCTCCAGTTTGCAAAGCCGATCGGTACGCCGCACATCGCAAAGGAGGCTGCGCGGGGTGTCACAGTCGTCTCGATGGCGTCGGCAACGGCCTCGAACGCTACGACGAACTCGGGCGTTATCGCACCGTCGAGAATGGTCTTCCTCAGTGCACCATACCGGACGACGGCGACCTTCCTGGATTGGGCAAGTTCCAAGGTCCGGCGCAGCTCGGTCAGCTCTTGGCGACCTCCGCGCAGCTCGACGCGTGCCTCGTCAAACAAGTGTTCCGCTTTGCCATGGGAAGACGCGAGACCGCGGACGATGACGACGTGGTGCAGCGAGTGCTCTCGAAGTTTCAAGACACGCAGTTGCGATTCGACGAAATGCTGCTCGCGTTCGTGACCGAAGAAGCGTTTCGCTATCGGAGGCAACAGTAAGCCATGGCGTTCACACTCTCACGACGCGCGATCCTCCGTGGACTTGGCTCAGTCGCCATTGGACTGCCCGTCCTCGACGCGATGCTCGACGGAAACGGCGAAGCGTTCGCCGATCAAACGCCGTTGCCGCAACGGTTCTTCATTGGGTTCATGGGACAGTCACTCGGCGCCGATGGCGACACGACGCCCAGCCTGTGGGTCCCCAACAAGTACGGCGCGAACTACGATCTCAAAACCGCGCTTGCGCCCATCGCGGGTGTGCAGTCTCTCGTCAGCATGGTGTCGGGACTCAAGATCCCGTGGGCCGCGGGTGGCGCGATTCCAGCTGGAGGTCGGAGTGACAACTTCCACATTCAGTCGCTCTGTCCGCTGCTCACCGGAATGCGAAATCTGTCATCTACCAATGGCTCGCTCGCTGGCGCGAGTTCGGATCAGATCGTCGCTGAAGCGATAGGCGGCGCGCAAAAATTCAAGTCTCTCGGATACCGCGTGCAAGCCGATTGGTATCTCGACGTGAGCGCGCCCTATGGGCGAGACATCATCTCTGCGCGCATCGATCAGCAGACCAAGAAGCCCGTGCTGATTCCTGCACAAGTGAGCCCGAAAGCCGCGTTCGACGAGCTCTTTCAAAGCGGCGCTCCGACCGACCCCGCCGCCAAAGCGCACGCCGAGTTTCTCCTCAAGCAGCGCAAGAGCATCCTCGACTTGGTCGACAAGCGGACGACGCGTCTCGTGGGAAGACTCGGCGGCGCCGATCAAGTCAAGATGCAGCAGCACCTCGATGAGATTCGTGATCTCGAGCGTCGGGTCAACGCGCTTCCGCCGGTGTACACAGCGACGTGCGTGGTGCCGCAAAACCCTGGCACCGACCCTCCCATCGGAGGCATGCAGTCGGGTACCACCTTCGATCCCACCAAGGGATACAGCAACGAAGAGACACGCTCGCAGGTGTTCTCTGATCTGGTTCACATGGCGTTCGTGTGTGATCTCACGCGCTCTGTTGCTCTCCAATACACGATGGCGCAATCGCACTTGAATTTGTATCCAGCGATTGGCGGCAAGCCTCTCGATGTGCACGAGCTTGGTCACTCCGGCAAGTCGGTCGACATGCACATGGCCCACGCGTGGCACGCCAAGCACTTCGCCTACCTCGTTCAAAAACTCAACAGCACGCCCGAAGGCAAAGGCACTCTCATCGACAACACTGTCTTGCTCTTGGTCAACGAAGGCGGGCACGGCTTCGACCCCGAGTCGAACAACGCCGTCAGCTCTCACTCGACCGAAGCGATGGCGGTGTTGATCGCAGGCAAAGCAGGCGGACTCAAGACGGGCACGCACATCGACGGGTCCGGGCGACACCCGGTGCAGGTCATCAACTCGGCGATGAAGGCCGTGGGCGTGGCCAAAGATCTGGGCGAAGTGACGGGGATCATTCCTGAGCTTTTTGCATGAATCCGGCAGTCGCGCGCTGCGGGCTGATGGCAAGCGCGTTGGGAGTCATGTTCGTCGTCGCCGCGTGCCCAGGCTCGCTCGAGGAGCCTGATCGCTTCACGTCGAGGTGCGGAGACGTACCCACGAGAATCTTCGCCGCCAAGTGCACGACCGCCGGCTGTCACAATGCGGTCGACAAGTCGCAAGGGCTCGACCTGCAATCTCCGGATGTCGGAAAACGTTTGCAGGGCGTCCGATCCGGAAACACCAGCTCGCTCTTGATTGATCCTTCCCAGCCAGAGACCAGCGCTCTGTACACCAAGATCTCGACTCCGATCGTCGGAGCGCGAATGCCACTGTACGCGCCCAACCTCGACTCGCACTCGATCGCGTGCACACTCGATTGGATCAAGTCGCTCTCGACCCAAAGCGTGGACGCGAGTGTTGCCGACACCAGTCCAGTCGACGCCGCAAACGACACACCCGTGCAAGACGCCAGCGATCAGTGAAGTCTCTCGGTGCGTGTTCGACTTGCAACGATACTACCGTGGTCGTATGGTTCTGCGATGCCTCGTGGATCTCCTGCTCGCAAGCTCGCCATCACCGTTGACCAGGACGTGCACTTGCTCGTGCTACGCGCCGCGGCCCAAGAGCGCGTCAGTGTATCGGCGTGGATGACCGCGGCGGCTCGGCGTGTCCTCAAGATTAGAGATGGCTTGGCCGCGGTTCGACAATGGGAGGCCGAGCACGGCGCATTCTCAGCTGAAGAACTCGCCACAGCGAGCGAGCGCGTTGAACGAACTGCCCCGCGAAAGCGGACGAGGCGCCCTCGATGAAGTGTGTGGTCTATGACGCGGGGGCACTGATTGCCGCCGACCGGAACGACCGACGCATGTGGGCGGAGCACAAGGTTCGCTTGGAGCGCGGACTGGTCCCACTCGTCGCGTCGGTCGTCATCGCTCAAGTCAGCCGTTCGCAAAAGCAAGTTCAGCTTCGACGACTCCTGCGAGGGTGTGAAGTTGTCTCGATGACCGAACAAACCGCGCACCGCGTCGGCGCGATCTTGGGCAAGTCGAAAACCACCGATGTAGTGGACGGGGCTGTCGTGGAGCTTGCCATCGCGAGCGGCGCGGCCAGTGACATCGTCACCTCGGATCCGAAAGACATCGCTCGCCTGGTCACCACGACAGGACGACCCATCCGCATCTCGATGATCTGAGTGCAGCCTTGACTACGGCTTGGGCAAGCGAGCCCCATAGTCGGGATAGGCCGGCCGAACGAGCTTCGGTGGTGGTGTCTTCGCCAGTGCGTCCAGCGCGAGTTGAACTGCTCGTTCGAGTTGCGGATCGTGGCCTTTGCGCATGGGCTCTGGGTCTTGCTCGACTTCCACGTCCGGCGCGATGCCGTGATTTTCGACTTCCCATTCGCCTTTGGTTCCATACAAAGCCCAACGTGGCGCGGTCACTGAGCCGCCATCGATCAGCCGCGGATAACCGCCGATCCCTACCAAGCCTCCCCAGGTGCGCACACCCACGAGCGGACCAAGCCCCGCCTTTTTGAAGAGCCACGGAAGCGCGTCGCCACCGGAGCCCGACATCTGATTGGCGATCATCACTTTGGGGCCATAAATAGCTTGTTGCGGGAGGATCACGTCCTCGCCCTCGCGTGTGGCTGCACCCATGAGCGGCGTGAGCTTGAGGATGTCCACGATGTAGTCGGCGATCTGACCGCCATGGTTGAATCGTTCGTCGATGACGACCGCGTCCTTTCCTACTTGAGAAAAGTAATAGCGATCGAAGTTGGTGAGTCCGCCGCCTGCTGTGTCAGGCAGAAAGACATAGCCAACCTTCCCATGCGACAGTTCGTCGACCTTCCTACGGCTCTGCTCCATCCAGTCGCGTTGGCGCAGCGCCGACTCCGAGCCGACGGGGACCACAGTCACCTGTCGGGAGCCATCGAGGCTGGGCTTGGGACCGACTGTGATGATGGTCTGTTTGCCGACGCGGCCCATGAAGAGACGGTGCACGTCGTCGTCGCCGAGCAACTCCTCGCCGTTCACCTTCAGCAAGAACTCGCCCTCTTTGACGTTGATGCCAGGCTCGGTGAGAGGCGCCTTCAACTTGGGATTCCAGTTTTCCCCGGCGAAGATCTTCGTCATGCGGTAGCGCCCATCTTCGACGCGGTAGTCGGCACCGAGCAGACCCACGCCTACGCGATCTTGTTTGGGCAACGCGCCCCCACGAGTCCACACGTGACCGAGCACGAGGTTGCCGAGCGCATCGCCAAGCACGACGTTGAGGTCTTCTCGCCCACCAAGACCATCGAGGAACTTCGAATACAGCTTTTCGGCCGCGACGAGATCGAGACCGTGAGCGTGCGGGTCGTAGAGGAAGTCACGCTCGATGCGCCAGACCTCGTGATAAATCTGCCGCCATTCGGCGCGTGGATCGACCCACACTTCGAGATTGTT
>JAYVXK010001191.1:0-2993 GCA_043785265.1 Myxococcales bacterium
CCAGGTGCAAGCGCGGCGAGGGCCATTGCGAGCCCAAGCTAGCACCTGGCGCCGTATTCGCGGGCGACTACCGCATCGTGCGCCCGCTCGCGTCTGGCGGAATGGGCGCAGTCTATGTGGTGGATCAGCTCTCGACTGGCAAACAGCGCGCGTTGAAAGTCATGTTGCCAATGCTCGTCGCCGATCCGCAATTGCGACGACGCTTCGAGCAAGAGGCCCGCGCGGGCGCGCACATCGCGAGCGAGCATGTGGTCGAAGTGCAAGCCGCGGGTGTGGATGCGCAAACGGGCGTCCCATTTTTGGTGATGGAGTTGCTCGTGGGTGACGATCTCGCCGCGACCTTGCGCGCGAGAGGTGCGCTCTCTGCTGGCGAAGTGAAAGTGATCTTCGATCAGCTTTGCCATGGTTTGGCGGCCGCACATGCAGTCGGTGTCGTTCACCGCGACATCAAGCCTCAAAACGTATTTCTCGCGCGCACGCAACGCGCAGACGTCGCGTTCACCGTAAAGATTCTCGACTTTGGCATCGCGAAGTTTCTTGCAGAGGGCAACACCGGGGCGACCGCCGCGCTTGGCACTCCATTGTGGCTCGCTCCCGAGCAGACTGATCGCAGACCTGTCACCGCGGCGACGGACGTCTGGTCACTGGGACTGCTCGCGTTTCATGCGCTCACTGGGTTGCACTTCTGGCGTTGCATGGACTTGCCCAATCCTGGTGTCAGCGAGCTGCTTCGCGAAGTGCTCGTCGACCCGATTCCGCTGCCGTCCACGCGCGCAGCAGCGCATGGGCGATCGCTTCCTCATGGTTTCGACGCGTGGTTTCAGCGCTGCGTCGCGCGTGAGCCGGCTCACAGATTTCAACATGCGGGCGAGGCGGGCGCGACTCTCTCTGCGCTGTTGTCAGGCGCGCCGCTGATGCTGCCGACGCCTGCACCGTACACACCGGTCGTCGCTACACCAGCGTATGGGGCCTATCCGCTACCCGCACCGGCTCAGAGCTCGATGCTCAGACCTCTCTTGATTGCCGGCGCGATCATCGGCGGCATCTTTCTCGTTGGCGGTATCGAGACCATCCTTTGGTTGCACGACGGCAACAACGCAGCGCCCCGCACATCGGACGCGGGCACCGACGCCTCGCGCGATCGCTGAGTCAGTCGCCGCAGAGTCCTACGCGGGCGATTTGGCCGCGACTCACCATCACGTGGCAACCGAGTGTGAGCACGACGGTCGAACACGTTCCGCCTCCCGCACCTGGTTTGGCGCCGGTGGCGGCGATGCACGCCTTACTTTCGCACTGGCTACCGTCGGTGCACGCGCGGCTGCCGTCCTTGGACTTGCGAATGCACGCGTTACCAAAACAGAAGCCCGCATACGCACACTCTCCACCCGCCTTGGCGCACGCTGTCTTGTCGCAGGCGCCGGTCTTTTCTGGGGGCAACACGAGGTAGTCGTCTGCCAACTTTTGGCAATGCGCGTTCATCGGTTTGGCGGCATCGCTCGCGTCGACGCTGCTGGAATCTGCCATCGTGCTCGCATCACCCGCGTCGATGGGCGCCACGCCGGAATCGGCAGCGGGCGGTGACAAGACGATGATCACGTCGTTCTTCTCGTCGTGCGGCGGAAGCGCTCCCTGGCAACCCATGATGAGCGAGCAGAAAAGCCCGGCCGCGGCCACCAAAGTCATGCGCACGACTACTTGCTCTCGCTCAAGCCGAATCCGTCGTGCAACACGCGCACGGCTAGCTCCGTGTACTTTGCGGGTACGAGACAACTCACTTTGATCTCGCTCGTCGAGATCGCTTGAATCGCGATCCCTTCAGACGCAAGCAGGCGGAACATCTTCGCCGCGATGCCCGCGTGCGATCGCATGCCGAGTCCGACGATCGAGACTTTGACGACGTCGTCGTCGTAGCGAACCTCGCGAGCGCCAAGCTGACCCTTCGCGATCGCCTCGATTTCAGGCTTCGCGCGCGCCAAGTCGGTCTTGGCGATGGTGAACGTGATGTCGGTTCGATCCTCTGCGCCGCGAGACACGTTCTGGATGATCATGTCGACGGAGATGTTCTTCTCGGCGATCGAACCGAACAGATCGGCGACCGCTGCGGGCGTGTCGTTCATGCCGATGATCGAGACGCGCGCCTCGCTCTTGTCGTGCGCGACCCCTGCCACGACGACTTGTTCGAGCGTCTTGTCCTCGCCGGTCACCCATGTGCCCTCGGCGTCCGAGAACGAGCTGCGAACGTGAATCGGCACACCGTACTTCATTGCGATCTCCACGCTGCGTATCTGCAGCACCTTCGCGCCGAGTGACGCGAGTTCGAGCATCTCTTCGAACGAGATGCGCGCAATCTTTCTTGCCGACGGGCAAATGTTGGGGTCCGTCGTATAGACGCCGTCTACGTCCGTGTAGATCTCGCACACGTCTGCGCCGATCGCTGCAGCCACTGCCACCGCGCTCGTGTCAGACCCGCCGCGACCCAGCGTCGTGATGTCGCCAGTCTCGTTTGTGCCCTGAAATCCAGCCACGACAGCGATCTCGCCGTCCTTGAGGGTGGAGAAAATTTTCGACCCTTCGATCGTCTTGATGCGCGCTTTGGTGAACGCGCCATCGGTCAGGATCTTGACTTGGTGACCGAGCAAACTTCGCGCTTTGCCACCCACGGCCTGTATCGCGAGGGCAGTGAGCGCGGCCGAGACTTGCTCGCCGGTTGCCGCGATGGCGTCCATCTCTCTGGCCTCGGGGACTTTCGTCACCTCGTGAGCGAGACCCAACAGCCGGTTGGTTTCGCCGCTCATCGCGCTCACGATGACGACGACATCGTGACCCTTCTTTTGAGTCTCGACCGCTCGCCGCGCGACATTGCGAATGCGGTCGATCGAACCGACAGACGTGCCACCATACTTCTGAACGACCAACGCCACGGAGGCGCGATCTAGCACACCGCGTTGGTTACTGTCGTTGGATGGCAGCGACCGCAGCGAGCATTAACACGG
>JAYVXK010001192.1:0-2992 GCA_043785265.1 Myxococcales bacterium
TCGGGCAACGGCAGCAGATTCGCCAGATCCCAGGTGACCTTCACGGGCAGGCTGTCGGAGCCTTCTGTTTCTGGCACGAGCAAGCGGCCGTCGAACAGACGCTCGGCGTTCAGATCGTGCGCGAGCTTCCAGATGGAGATGCCGCCGACGAGATTCGGCAGCCACGTCGCTTTCGGGTCGCTCACGTCCGCACCAACGCGCGCGAGCGTACCACGCCAGAGGTGGTCACCCGGCAGAGGAAGCTACGCGGTGCCTGGATGTTCGGCGAAGTGCCGCTGCCTGTTTCACGCTCATGCAGCGCTCCGTCGAAGGTCTTCTGTTGGTCGACGGACTCAAGCTTGCACCTCTCGAGCTCTCCGCTCAGCAGGGCCGCGAGGAGCGGCGAAGTGGCGGCGACCTCGCGAGGCTCTTTTTTGCGGATCGCAATGAATGCATAATACAACTTGCTGATCGCGATCCCAACCGCGACACGTGCCTCTTCGTCGATCGCTGCGCGGAAATAAAAGTTCAACGCGCTCGCCAACGCAAAGGCGCAGTCCGTCTCGGTAGGAGGCTCAGACTTGGCGACTGACTCTGCGAGGTCACCAAAAAGCATGCGCAGTGGGAAGGCCTTGTCCTGTGGGCCGGCGCCAAGAATGGCGTCATCGAGGATGTCCGAGAGCACGATGCGATGGAGGACTTGGTCGCTCGTTGGTGAGGATGTGGTTTGCACGACTTTCTCGGACGCACCGAGACGCCGATCGATCTCCGCGCGCAGCACGTCAGCGTCCGTGCTTGCCACGAGCGCGTCGAGGATGTTGGACAACAATTGGTCGCTCACCACAGCACGTCCTGATCTTCCACGACACCCAGCGCGTGCGCGACGCGAACCAAGCGTGACCCGAGATCGATGGTACCGGAGAACGTCCCTACCGGCTGAATGAAGCGCGATCGTACGATGCCGAGATTCTTTCGCTCCTGATGCACCGCTCCGGGAGAAAACCCGAGGGTGGTGCGATCGTCTGTGGTGTCTACCTTCCACGCGCCGAGCGGGCGTTCTCGATCAAAGGTGAAACGACCTTCGGCGAGCGGATGGATTTCATTTTGGCTGAACGCAGCGCACTCACTTTCGCCCATGAAGCCTTGCACGAGGTTTACCGCGATGGGCTCACCGCGATCGTCGGATCCGAGCAAAAAAGCCCAGTTCCAGCGGGTGCGTCGAGGGAGCACGCCGTGCGTGTAGTCGTAGGCCGCGAGTCCGCCGTCGAGTGAACGGTCGACATTGCCGATGCGTATCGTTCCGCGTGCGGAGAGCAGCGCGCGTTTCTCGGTTGTGCTCACGCGACCTCTGCCGACTTCGCTCACAGCGGTCAGCGATGGAGGTGCGCTTGCTGAGTCCATGATCGCGCGCACGTCGAAGGCCGGGCTATCCACCTCGAGAGAGTACGTTGTCTCGCCCAGTTTTCTTCCGAAGGAGATGCTGAGTGCGCGCGAATGAAACGTCGCAAAACAGCCTGCTTGAGCGGTGTCTGACACACGCGCGCGCATCCCGAGCGACGACACGTCCGCGAGCATGCGCTTTTGCGCGGAGTCGTAAGCGAACGCGAAGGCCGTCCCCGAATAGCTCAGGTCGACGACACACGCGGCGACGAGCAACGGCGGCTTGGCGATGATCACATAGACCCAGCGCTTTCGGGCGACCCATCGCAAGAGCGGGCTTGCTGTCGCCGAGAGGTCGACACGCGAAAACCCACCGCGAAACGAACCCAATCGCGCTTTGCCGGTCGTTGGATCGACCACGGCGTCTGGGATGGGCAAGATCTCGCGGGGCGACGGCTGCATCAACGCGGATGGTAGCCTGGTCTGCCGTTTTCGTTCCGAACCAAAGCTATGGCGAGAAACGCGCGGACTCGCTAAAGCTTGCGTCATGCGCGTGCTCGCGGCTCTGTCGATCGTTGTCGCGCTCGCATGTGCCAAAAGCGAACCGGCCGCGAAAGCAGACCCCCCAGTTGATTCGCCAAAGAAGGTGCTCATCGTGCGCGCGCCTGCGGACGACGTGCCGACGTATGTGCATGGCGAAATCCTGAAAGCGAAATCGCAAAACAGAAAATTGCTCGTCTACATCGGCGCAACGTGGTGCGAGCCATGTCAGCGTTTTCACAAGGCAGCAGAAGCGGGCGACCTCGACGCCAAGTTTCCAGATCTCACTCTGGTGGAGTTCGACCTCGATCGAGATGGTGTGCGGCTCGGCATGGCTGGATACTCGCCGAAGTACATCCCCTACTTTGGTGTGCCGACGGATGACGGTCGTGCGTCTGGAGAGGGCTTTTCTGGCTCGATCAAAGGTGAAGGCGCAGTCGGCGACATCGTGCCGCGTCTCGAGAAACTGATCGGGAGATAGACCATGCAGACCGAAGCCATGGTGATGATGAAGACTGGCGGCATCGACGTGCTCGAGCGACGCACAATCGAACTCGCCGACCCTGGCCCGCGTGAAGTTCGCGTGCGCGTGCGAGCAGTGGCACTCAATCATCTCGATCTTTGGACACGTCGCGGTCTGCCTCACATCAAGTACGAGTTTCCGTACCGCCTCGGAGCCGACATAGCGGGCGAAGTCGACGCGCTCGGTCCTGGCGCGCGAGGTGTCGCCAACGGACAGCGCGTGATCATCAATCCAGGTCTGTCGTGCGGCGTCTGTGCGCGATGTCTCGCGGGTCAAGACAACCTTTGCGCGCAATACAAAATCTTCGGCGAAGGTGCGCAAGGAGGCTATTGCCGACACGTGAATGTGCCGGACCAAAATCTGCTGAATTGCCCTGAAAATCAGACCTTCACGCAAGCTGCAGCCATCCCGCTCGTGTTCATCACAGCGTGGCAAATGCTCACGCGCAAAGCCGAGATCACTCCCGGTCAGACTGTGCTCGTGCAGGCGGCGGGCAGCGGCGTGTCGAGCGCTGCAATTCAAATCGCGAAGCTGTTCGGCGCGACGGTCATCGCCACGACGAGCACAGCC
>JAYVXK010001193.1:0-2992 GCA_043785265.1 Myxococcales bacterium
TGCGTGTCTGCGGGCACGTCTTCTTGACCGAGCTGCGCGAGTTCACCAAGGACGCGCTGCTCCTCCGCGAACGAAGCATAAATTCCGTTGTTTGCGAGGAGCTCCTCGTGCGTGCCGCGCTCTGCGACACGACCGCCATCGAGCACGAGGATCTGGCCACATCTTGCGGCTGCTGCAACTCGATGCGTGATCAACACCACGGTGCGCATCTTGGATTGGCGCTCGATGGCATCCAAAATCGCGGCTTCGGTTTTTGCGTCGACCGCAGAGAGCGGATCGTCGAGGATCAAGATCTTGGGCTGCCAGACGAGCGCGCGCGCGAGAGCGATGCGCTGACGTTGACCACCAGAAAGCTGTACGCCGCGCTCGCCGACGACCGTGTCGAACTGCTCTGGCAGTCCCATCGCTTCCTCGAGCACTTGCGCTTCGCTGGCAGCGGTTCGAATTTTCTCCATCGATTCTGTGGTGTCTGGATCGTCGATCGCAAAACCGATGTTGCGACTCACAGTCGTCGAGAACAAAAACGCGTCTTGTTGTGCGTAGCCGACGATGCCGCGAAGCGACGCGAGGGGTAAATCGCAGATGTCGTTGCCGTCGATTCGGATCGCCCCGCGCGGAGTGGGCAAGAGGCGCGCGAGCAACAGTGCGAGTGTGGTCTTGCCAGAGCCCGTGCGCCCCACGATCGCGAGTGACTCGCCGGCGCGAATGTCGAACGACACGTCGTCGAGTATTTTTCGATCGCCATGCGAAAACGAAAGATGAGATGCATGGATCGATCCTTGAGAGTGCTTGGGCGCGGGGAGACCACCGCTTTCGATGTCTGGTTTGGCCTCGAAGACCTCTTGAAGGCGCAAAAAACCAGCGCGTCCGCGTTGCAAGATCGAGATCGCAAAGCCCATGGCGATGATGGGCCAAGTCATGCGGCCGAGCGCCATCGAGAACGCGAAAAAGTCGCCCTTGGTGATGCCGCCCTCTGCTGGCCCGCGCAACAGAAGTGTCGCGCCGTACCAAAAGAACGCGAGCACACCCGCAGCGCTCGCCGCACCAAGCATGGGTCCCATCGATCCGCGCAGTCGGGCCAGACCAAGACTTGCGTCGAGGTACTCCTTGTTGATGCTGTCGAAGCGCTTCCGCTCCTGTTTTTCGAGCGCAAAACTCCTCACCACACGAACGCCGGCGAGATTGCTCTGCATCGCGCTCGCGAGTTTGCCGAGGGCCGCCTGGTTCTCCTTGGTCCGCGTGAACATCTGCTTCGAAAAACTGCGCGTGATGATCACGAGCACGGGCACCGTGATGAAACTCATCAGGGTGAGCCGCCACGAGATGCGCAACATGACTTGCAGCGCGCTCGCAAATGCAAACACCACGTTGACGACGTTGAGCGCGCCGAAGCCATAAAGCAGGCGTACTTGCGCCAGATCGTTGGTCGCGCGACTCATGATCTCGCCCGCGCTCATGCGCCGATAAAACGCCGTGCCGAGCTTGTGCAAGCGATCCAACAAGACTGCGCGCATCTCGTATTCGACGTCGCGGCCTGCGTTGAATATGAAAAAGCGACTCGCCACGCGCGTCACGAACGCGAGCAGCGCTAGACCCAATATGCCCACCGCTGGGCGGTACGCGAGCTGCGGGACGTCCCCAAAGAGCAGATCGATCGCTGACTTCGACAGCCAGTCGATGCGGTTCATCGCCAACTGAAAAACGGCCAGCACGAGCGCGCCGTTCCGGTACGCCGGAAAGTGACGCTTGAACTGCCCCCACATCGTCGCGGGCAGTGTGCTTGGGTCGAGATCGCGCATGAGACGGGCAGAAGCTGAGATGCCAGTGCTCTCGCCGCCGTTGTTTGCCGGATTCACGACTGTGGCTGGGGCTTGCGGTGCGACGAGCCGAGCATCGGCCGTGCTTTTCCTGGCGACATGACGACGAGGTCCACGATCTCGACACGTGTCGTGAGCAGTCCGAACATGACTCGGGCGCCACCGCGGCCGTCTAGCTCTTGAACCACGCCAGTCTTGCCCTCGAAGGCGCCACCGAGCGCGCGCACTTGCGAGCCCTTTTCGATCCGCGCGCCGTGATCTTCTTGATCGCCATGCTTGCGCGCAATCGGGCCTGTTCCGATCGGGCTGGTTTTAGCGGCCGCGCGGGGTGACGCAGGCTTGGACCGATCAGCCGCAGGCGCCTTTCGCTTTCCTTTCGCTTCTCGGTCGCGGCTCATGGATGCTTTTTCGGCGGGGTAGAGAGGACCCACCCTGGGCGCGCCCTCTTCTGACGTCCACGGGGCACGATGTCAACATGCACCCGCTTTGTCTAGTGAGACGCAGGGCGTATTGTCGACCTGACACGACCCCAACCGCAACCAACACTGGGCACGGCATCATCGGATGTTGTATGAGCATTGCGCTCCAGCGCTCGCTAGACGATCTTGGGTCTCCCAAGGACAGGCAGGAGAACCAGACTTCAGTGGCTGCTCGCAAGACCGATCCCAAGAAAACCGCTCCAAAGCGCAAGCGCGCTCGCGCAGAGACGCCTAGGCACCACGACGACGAGCAATCTGCTGGTGCTTCGGAGGACGGCGAGGAGCGCGAGTCGACCGACGACGAGGTGGTGGACGCTCCTGCCGAGCAAGTCGACGAGGTCGCTCTCGACGGCGAGCGCGAAGGCGGAGCAGAGGTCGAGGCGCCAGTCTCGTCCGGGGCGACCAGCGCACTCACTCGATTCGACCCGATGGCCGCGTACCTACGCGAGGTGCAACGCCATCCGCTCCTCACACCCGAGGAGACGCAACGACTCGCAGTTCGCCTCGTCGAGACCGGAGACCCGCAAGCGGCCGCAGCGCTGGTGACGGCCAATTTACGCCTCGTCGTGAAGATCGCGTACGAATACCGCCGCGCCTACAAGAACATCATGGATCTGGTGCAAGAGGGCAACATCGGCCTCATGCAAGCGGTCAAGCGCTACGATCCTTATCGCGGGGTGAAGCTCTCGTCGTATG
>JAYVXK010001194.1:0-9721 GCA_043785265.1 Myxococcales bacterium
CTGCTGCGGACCCCACGACACTCTCGCCAACACCCGATGATCAAATTCCGGCGACAATCGGCACGCTCGCTGCTCTCGGCACTCGCGCTTTCGTCATCACGGATGGCGCCGGAAAAGGCTTCGATCTGGCTATTCGCGCGTACGACTTCGGGGGCAAAGGCGCGCCGCTCGATCTCGGATTTGGCGTGAGCCCAGGTACCGGACCGTTGCTCTCTCTCGATGCGGCGGTTGAGGGCGACCGCCTCTTCGTCGTGGCAACACGCTCTCGCGTCATCGCGATCGAGGTCGTCGATCGGGCGAGCACGAGCGCGCCGTCGTTCTTGAGAGAGGTCTCGCTCGCGGACGACTTGCGCATTCCACAGACGTACATCGACGGAGCCGTGTCAGTCGCGACGACGAGCACTCGCGTCGCGGTAGCGTGGTCGTATCGCAAGTCGATCTTGTCGTTCGGTGATCCAGTCGGCGGCTATGCGGTGTTTGCGTGTCGCTAAAAAAGAAAAAAACCGAGGCGGTCCGTCTCTCCATCACGAGGCTCGCTCCCACGGGCGAAGGCGTCGCGCACGTGGATCGCAGCGGTGACCGGAGAGCCGTGTTCGTGCCGCGGTCCGCACCAGGCGATGAGATCGATGTACTGGTCGACTTTTCCCAGAGACCTGCGCGAGGGCAGTTGCGCTCGGTCATCACGGCGAGTGTCGATCGCGTCACACCAGCGTGCGAGGTGGCTGATCGCTGCGGCGGTTGCGATTATATGCATCTTACACATGAAGCGCAGATCGCCGCACGCGTGGGGCACGTGCGCGAAGCGCTCCCTGCCGGTTCGCGAGTCGAGGTGGTGGCTGCAGACAAACTCGAAGGCTATCGAACCCGCGCGCGCCTCCACGTTCGCGCGAGCGGAGGTCGAGCCATCGTGGGTTTCTTCGCGGCTGAGAGTCACGCGCCGATCGAGACACGCACATGTCTCGTCCTCGATCCGCTTCTCGACGCAGCGCGCGCGGTCATCGCTTCGCTGCTCGAGGGTGCCTCGGGAGAAGGCGAAGCTCGGCTCGCGCTCGGAGCATTCGAGGCACGACGACCTGTCCTCGATATCTCGTGGCCGCGCGAGTTGCCAGCGCAGGTCTATGCGCGCGTCGAAAAGTGCGTGACTGACCAAACGCTTGGCGGCGTGCGCATCACTTGCGGGGAGAGCTCGCGCCCGGCCGTGGTGGGCGATCCCACGCCTTGGATCGAAGGCGCCGACGGATTGCCGCTGGAGCTCGGCCCGACGGGCTTTGCGCAAGCGAGCGAAGACATGAACGGCAAGCTCGCTCGCGCCGTCGCAGATGCCGTGGGCGACAGCGAACGCGTTCTCGAGTTGTATGCGGGAGCAGGCAATTTTACGGTCCTTTTGGCAAAGCGGGCCACCAAACTCGTCGCGGTCGATCTCGACGAATCGTCCTGCGAAGCATCACGCCGAAATCTCTCTCGTCGCTCGCTCCGCGCCACAGTGGTCGCCGCAGACGCCTCGCACTACGAGCTGCCGCGCGCAGTCGACACACTCGTCCTCGACCCTCCTCGCACCGGGGCCACTCACATTGCGCAAGCGCTCGCCAAGTCCACGATCAAGCGCGTCGTCTATGTCTCGTGCGACACACGCACGCTGGCGCGCGATCTCACCACGCTCGCCCCAAACTACGATGTCGCGGAGGAGCATCCCGCGACCTTGTTCGAAATGTTTCCCCACGTAAGTCACTGCGAGACACTCGTCGTACTCAACAAGCGTCGCAAATGAAGACACGCGTCGACGACAACCTCGTGCGCGAGGCCGAGCGGTTCGCGCTTGTATTTCGTTGCGACGACTGCGCGCACTTCGATGCCGAACGCGCCGCCTGCACGCACGGCTACCCCACTGAACCCCACAGAAAAAGCCTGCGCGACGAGTTTATTGTATTCTGCAAGGAATTCGACGCAGGTCCGTGAATGAGTCGCTCCCATCCACCCACTCTCGTCACCTCTACCCGCGCGACGCTCACGCGTGAGATCGCGCTTGCCCGAAACGACCGCGTGCTGCTGGCGATCAGCGGCGGGCCAGACTCGATGGCGCTCTTGCACGTGATGGCGAGTTTGCGTGAGCGGCTCGGCTACGAGTTGGTTGCGCACGGAGTCGATCATGGTCTGCGCACAGAGGCATCGGCAGAGCTCGATCTTGCAGAGTCCCTCGCACGCTCGCTCGACGTGCCGTTCGAACGCACGCGCGTCTCGGTTGCGGCAGGCGGCAATCTTCAGGCACGTGCTCGTAGCGCGAGACAGCAAGCTCTCGCGGACGCGGCCAGTCGCGCCTCGTGCACACTGATTGCGACGGCTCATCATGCGGACGATCGCGCCGAGACCGTCCTTCTCAGAATCCTTCGCGGCGCCGGTCCTTCGGGTCTGGCCGTGCTGCCCCCGCGTGATGGCGCTTTGATTCGTCCGTTCATTCGCGCGCGCAAGAGCGACGTGATGGCTCACCTCGACCGTCATCGCATCGCGTTCGCGACCGATCCCTCCAACGCTTCGCTACGATTTCTCCGCGTCCGCGTTCGGGTCGAGCTCATGCCGTTGCTTGCATCTCTCAGCCCAACCGTAGTGACTCATCTTTGCGCGCTCGCCGATCAACTCTCCCCAATGCATCGCGAGAGCCCCATTTTTTCGATGCCTCGTGCGACGCAACGCGCGCTGATCCAGATCATCGAAACAAGAGCAGGCGAAGTTTGGCTCCCTGGAGACCTGATCGCGCGCCCAGCCCCTGCCCGAGCCGATCGCGATCTGGCCAGAATTAAGAAACATGAAGTCCCACACAAAGCTCCCCACAAACGACCGTAGCGGTCCCATCAATGCGATCGGCTGCGAATGTGCGACTCAGTTGGCGTCCCCAATCGCTGACAAAGTCGCTCCATTGTTGCCCTTGTCAGGTGGTACCCTCGTCATTTCGATGGTAAGTGCTTAAAACAAGCAGACGGCTCGTTTCGGTCACCCCATAACCGTTCATCCGACTTTAGAGGTTTCGACGTGAAGCAATCGCACAAGACGCTCCTTCTCTGGGTCCTGCTGATCCTGATGTTCTTGGCGATATGGTCCTTCCTCCAACCCACGGAGAAGCACACGGCCGTCGCGTTCAGCAAGTTCCAAGCGGACGTGGTGTCGGGGCAGGTCGACGAGATCCGCATCAAGGATCGCGACTACAGCTATCACATGCGTCCCACGGGTACGGACAAGGGCGGTCAGCACGAGACCATCGGTCCGATCGCGGACGACGCGCTCTTGAACTCGCTCAAGCCCGAAAAAGCGGACATTCCGCGACCGACGATCACTTTCGAGAAGGAAGACAGCTCGCCGTTCTGGTCGAGCACGCTCATCACGCTGTTGCCGATGCTGTTCATCGCGGTGATGTTTTTCCTCTTCATGCGACAACTCCAAGCGGGTGGTGGCAAGGCCATGAGCTTCGGCAAAGCCAAAGCTCGCATGTTGAGTGACTCCGCCAACAAGGTGACGTTCGCAGATGTCGCTGGCGTCGACGAAGCCAAAGACGAGGTCGAAGAGATCATCGCCTTCTTGAAGGATCCCAAAAAGTTCCAACGCCTCGGGGGTCGCATCCCCAAGGGCGTGTTGATGATCGGGCCGCCCGGCACCGGAAAAACGCTGCTCGCGCGCGCCATCGCGGGTGAAGCCGGCGTACCGTTCTTCAGCATCTCGGGCTCTGACTTCGTCGAGATGTTCGTGGGCGTTGGCGCGAGTCGCGTTCGCGATCTCTTCGAGCAGGGCAAAAAGCACGCTCCGTGCATCATCTTCATCGACGAGATCGACGCGGTCGGTCGTCATCGCGGCGCAGGTCTCGGCGGCGGGCACGACGAGCGCGAGCAAACACTCAATCAACTCCTCGTCGAGATGGACGGCTTCGAGTCGAACGAAGGCGTCATCATCATCGCGGCCACCAACCGCCCGGACGTCCTCGACCCAGCCATCTTGCGCCCCGGTCGTTTCGATCGTCGCATCACAGTCACGCGACCCGACGTGCGCGGTCGCGAAGCCATCCTTCGCGTTCACTGCAAAAAGACCCCACTCGCGCCTGACGTAGACCTCGAAACCATCGCGCGCGGCACACCAGGCTTTGCCGGCGCCGATCTCGAAAACCTCGTCAACGAAGCCGCTTTGCTCGCTGCACGACAAGACAAAGACGCCGTCGCGATGATCGACTTCGAGATGGCCAAAGACAAGGTCTACATGGGCACCGAGCGTCGCTCGATGGTCATCAGCGAAGAAGAAAAGTGGAACACCGCCATCCACGAGAGTGGTCACGCAATCGCCGCGCTCCTCATTGGCAAAGATCACAGCCCAGTGCACAAGGTCACGATCATCCCGCGCGGTCCTGCGCTCGGCCTCACGTGGTTTTTGCCCAAGGGCGACGAGCACACGACCACCAAAGAGCAAGCAGAAGCCAGCATCGCATCGAGTCTCGCCGGTCGCATCGCCGAGGAGATTTTCTTCGGCAAGCTCACCACCGGTGCAGGCAACGACATCCAAAAAGCCACCGAGCTCGCCCGCAAAATGGTGTGCGAGTGGGGCATGAGCGAAAAACTGGGTCCTCTCGCTTACGGTCGTCACGAGGAGCAAGTGTTCCTTGGTCGCGACTACGGCTCACGTCAGCAGGACTACTCCGACCAAACTGCGGTGGAGATCGACCAAGAAGTGCGTCGAATCATCCAAGCGCAATACGAAAAAGTCCGCGAGTTGCTCACCGGGAGCAAAGACAAACTCGAGGCACTCGCCAAAGCCCTCATGGACCGCGAAACCCTCGATTCCGAGGAGATCCTCGCAGTCATGGAAGGTCGCGAGATGCCCCGCCGCGAGCGAGTCATCATCCAAACCTACGCAGAAAAAGACAAGCAGAAGAAAGAGCGCAAAGTCGCGAGCATCTTCGGCGCCCCCAAACCCGCACCAGGGTGAATTTGGGGCACCCGCGACGGCGGGGTTGTCGCGCGGTGACGGACGAGCACCGCGTTGTTCGTGCCCGATGGAGCCGGACGGCGGTGGGGCTTGGCGGCTCTGCGTGACCGGGAGTTGTGGGTATTCCATCGGTCCCGATCAACACGGCGCACGCTCCGCCACCGGTCGTATTGAGCGTTGCAGGTTGGCGGGGTGGGAAGAAGAGCAGAGCGCTCGCGCGTCAGTTCCGCTCAACACACGCCGTCGTCACGCGCAGCCAGCATCGCCTACACCTAACGCGGTCATCGTGCTGGTTTTCGTCGAGAGCAAGCGAGCGCTGTGGCGGGGCGGAGGACGTCGCCGTGCTTTCGCACCGGCTACTCCGCGTACGGTGACGACCCCCGACGCAGCGATCGCGCAGCTATCGGCGAAAAACAGCGCCCTTCTACGGGACGGGGTCGGGGCTTACGCCGTGCGTTCGTGCGTTTTGGCAGCCGAGTTCTACGCCGGTGCCGCCAGTTTGAGTTTTGACGATCTTGAACTCGACGCGGCGGTTCTTTTCCCAGGCAACTTCGTTGCGCGCGGGATCTTCAGGGCAGTACTCGCCATAGCCTTTGGCGCGGAGCTTTGTGCGCTCGACGCCTCGGCTGATGAGAGCCGCAACCACTGAGTTCACACGGTCTTGCGTGAGTCTGAGGTTGTACTCGTCGGTTGCGCGTTCGTCTGCGTGACCTGCCACTTCGATGAGCGTGAACTCGGGATGGTGAATGAGCGTGGTCGAGACCGCGTCGAGGATCGTGTGCGATTCCGGCAAAATCTCGGCACTTGCTGTCTTGAACTTGATCTTGTCCAAGATGATGATGTTGTTGTCTTGGATGAGCACGCTGCCCTTGTCGGGGCAGCCATCGTCGTCCTCGAAGCCGTTGTAGGTCTCTTTGGTGTCCTTGCCAGAAGCGAGTTCTGCGTCCGTGCCGGGGCACTTGTCCTTCACGTCGACGATTCCGTCTTTGTCATTGTCGTGATCAGGGCAGCCGTCTTGATCTTCGAAGCCATCTTTGTCTTCGGGATCGTTGGGGCATTGGTCGACCTTGTCGAGGATGCCGTCGTTGTCGTTGTCGGGATCGGGGCAACCGTCCGAGTCTTGGAAGCCATCGCGATCTTCGGGCACGTCAGGGCACTTGTCGACTGAGTCGAGAATGCCGTCGCCGTCGCGATCGCCGTCATTGCCTTCGGGGCAGCCGTCTTCGTCGTGATCGCCATCGCGATCTTCTGGCTCGCCAATGCAGCGATCATCGACATCCAAAATGCCGTCGTTGTCGTTGTCCGGATCCGGGCAGCCGTCTTCGTCTTTGTAGCCGTCGAAGTCTTCAGGCTGGTCGGGACACTGATCGACGTCGTCTTTGTATCCGTCGCCGTCGCGGTCACCGATGGAAGGCTCGAAGATGAAGCCGATGAACGCGCGTCCATCGGCAGCCTGAAAGCCGCTGGTGTATCGCGTGCCGCCGCCGAGCATCAGGTAGCTGTTGCGCTCGACGAACAACTTGATGCCGCCGGTCACTTCGTTCGAAGGCTTGAGCGCGCCGCTCGAATCGCCGGTCACCTGAAAGGTGCCGTACGTGTCTGCGACGAGATCGAGGACTTCGGTCGCACGAAAGGAGAGGCCCAGTCCATAGGTGAGGAGCTGACCGTCGGTGAACTTGTTTCCATCGGCCAAGCCCGCGGTCGCGTCGAACTTCGTCGTGCTGACTGCGTGCGCGCGGAAGCCTGCGTTCAGACCAACTTTGAAGCGACCTGTCGCGCCGAAATGTTTGTCAGCGACGAGCATCGGCCAAATGAAAAAGCCCGGCTCAGCTCCACCACTCTTCGGAGCGCTCGTCACGGGGCCGCCACCTTGCACGGCCAACGAAAGACCAAAACCCTTTTCGACCCGTAAAATGCGCCACTTCACGTGACCGCCGAGAAAGCCGAGAGTCTGCGAGTCGAGGCCTTTGGTGGTCCAACCCTTCACCGATTGTTTGGGAACGTTCGGGTCGATGGGGTCACGGCTGTCGAGTTGGCCGTCTCCAGTCATGACGTTGATGGGGATGTCGAGACCAATCGCGATGTGATTGAACAGACCAAGATTGGCTTGAGCCGTTCCTTGGAACGAGTGCCCAATGAGCATGTTCGAGCGACCAGCGGCGAGGTTGTTGTCGAGGCGCATCAGCGTGCGCCCGTAATCGATGACGAGACCTATGCTCCAATCCAGGTGTCCGAGAATGTCGGAGCCGTTGGTGGAGAAGAAGCCTTTCGAGTCCATCGCGGGGCGGAACAAGTGCGTGTCGAAGCCCTCGCCGTTGCACGTGCCCTCGGGACACAGTGCGTCTTCTGCGTGTGCATCGGATGCGACCGAAACCGTCGCTGCAGCCGCGCCCGCCGCGAGCGCGATGCGCCAAGCGGCTGCCAAGAAACTTGCTCTCATGCGCTCGTGCCTCCCAAACGCGCGAACCGTACCACGATGAGCGCGCCTTTTGCGACAATCTGCTAGCGTCGCGGGGCTCGAGATGCTTGCCGCCTCAACGTCTTTCGGCCGCTTACACGATGAGGCACGTCGTCGCAGCGCATGGGCGACCCGCGCCGCGTTGGTTTGCGTGGCGGTGGTCGCGATCATCTTTTGCTCGCGTGCTGCGCGAGCCGACGTGCTCGATGGCAAGTGGAAACAGAGCGCGTTGCGCGAAGACTTCACCGCGCACAACTGGCTTCCCGGTTGCGGACCCGCTCCGATGAGTGGCTCCACGGGAGGAGGCGAGTCGATCAGCATTCACGTCGAGGGCGACGAAATGTCCTTCGTTGGCGGCGGTCGCACCTACAACTCACGCGACTGCTACGACCCCATGCCTTCGCTCACGCGCGAGTCGCATTCGCACGATCCGAGCGCGCGCACATGGCGAACCCGCTGCACCACGCCTCAAAACGATCCGCGACGCGCCACCATGAACACACTCGTCCAGGTGACGAGCGACACTCACATTCAACTCACCGAAACGGGCCGCTACGAGATCACTCTCTCCGACGGCAAATGCCTCGCAGACGTCACGCGCACCCGCTCGTTCGATCTCGTCGCCTCGGACACCCCCATTCCAGCACCGACACCAACGCCAACACCGACACCAACACCGACGCCAACACCCGCCGCACAGTGCGCCTCGCCGGGTGAGCCAGCGACACTCGAAGTGCGCCCTTCCCGCAAGATCATGCGGCAAGGAGAGTCTTTTGGTTTTCACGCTCTCGTGTTGGACGGCCGCGGGTGCTCGACTCGCACGACGACGACCTGGGCGGGGGCAGATGCGACCAAAGGCGTGACGGTCGACCCTTCTGGCAAAGTCACCGTGTCTGCGGACGCACCAGAGGGCAGTGTCGAGATCACAGTCTCCGCGGCCGGAAAAACGACGAAGGTCACGGTGGATGTCACGAGCGCTTCTCACTACGACACGCTACTCGCGCAATCGGGCCTGAACGCATCTGGCGAGAGCGACAGCGCTTCGAGTGTGTCGATCGCATCGGGTTCGATTGGTGGAGGCGAAGCACGCGCGGACGACAACGCAAAACAACGCAAAGCGATCTTCATCGCGATCATCGTCGCGGTCGCGGTCGTTCTCGGATTCGTCGCGCTCTTTGGTTTCCAACGGAGCAAGCGCGCGGCTGCGCTCGCCAAAGAGGCTGAATTACGCCACGAGGAACGCATTCGCGAAATCGAGGATCGCAAACGCGTGCGCGAGGCCGAGCACGCCGCGCAGATGGCCGCTCACGAAGAGAGCAAACGCAAAGCAGCGGAGCACGCAGAAAAAGTGAAGCTCGCCTCGACTCCGCCTCCCGCGCCGCAGGGGACGGTGTGTCCGTCATGCCGCCGCGAGTTCAAGATGGAGAGCGGGTTTTGTCCGCACGACGGCAATCGACTCGTGCCCCTCAACACTTCCACGATGTCTCCAGGTCCAGGGGGCAATGTCTGTCCTACGTGTAGGCGAGGCTACGATCCGGGGGTGAAGGTCTGCCCAACGGACGGCGACGAGCTCGTTCCGCACGCCATGCTGCCTGTCGTGCAGGCTGCCCCCGTCGCAAAAACCAAAGGCAAAATTTGCCCGACCTGCGGCGGTCGATTCGGCGCGGAGGCTACTTTCTGCGGGAAAGACGGCACTGCGCTCGTTCTGCTCAACTAACGAATAGATCGCGCGACGACATTGATCCGTACGGAGAGCATTCCGCCAAGGTACAAGCCCCCCAGGTTTCTGAAAGTTCACCTAGAGATCGCTCTGCTTGATTGAGATCGCTACGCCTCGCTATACTTGTCCGATCTCGCGAAGAACGACGTACGCTTACAGCCAAAGTAATAAACGAGATTGAACGCGGTCAATGCAACACCGACACGACCGCGCGCTACGGAGACCTTCGGAGGATTGATCCCGCGATGAAAATTTCCTGCCAGTCGTGCCAGGCCAAGTACACCATCGCGGACGAGAAGGTCCTCGGGAAGATCGTCAAGATCCGCTGCAAAAAATGCGGCGCGACGATCGTCATCAATGGGAGCGAGACCGAAGGAGCCACGCAATCTTTCGAAGCCCCGCAGGCTGCTGCGAGTGGCGCGGGAGCTTACGACTATGCGTCTGGCGGAGGAGACTCATGGACCGTCAACGTTGCAGACGGTGACCAACGCACGATGACCACAGCAGAGATCGGCACTGCGTTTCGATCGCATGTCGTGACCGAAGAAACCTTCTGCTGGAAGGACGGCATGGGCGACTGGCTG
>JAYVXK010001195.1:0-2988 GCA_043785265.1 Myxococcales bacterium
CCGGGCTCAGGAACGCGACAGGTCCACATCTCCCAAAGAGTGAGGCCGAGCGCATAGACGTCGTCCTCTGGCGATGCGCCGCCTGACCGAATGCGCTCAGGGGCCATGTCGTTCGGAGTTCCGCCATCAGGAGGCGCGCCAGGCCGTCGAGCGCTCACACGCGCGCGCTCTTTGGCGAAACCAAAGTCGAGCACGACTGCTTTGCCCGGCGTGCCGTCGGTGTTGGTGGTGACCATCACATTGCCCGGCTTGAGATCACCGTGCACGAGCCCCTGTTGATGGATGGCGGCCACGCCCGACGCAATCTCACTCGAGAGCCGACGAAACTCGTCCGAGGAGTAGCCGCCCTGCGCCTTTTTGCGACGGATGTGCGTGTGGAGTGTTTGCCCTGTGATGTATTCCATCACGAGAATCGGCCCATATTTGGAGGGGGCGAGATCGTGCACGCGACACACGTTCGGGTGACTGACACTGCGCGCGTGGAGCAACTCTTGTCGCAGGGCCTCGTCGTCTCCGGGCATGCGCGACTCTTCGCGAACGACCTTCAGCGCCACCGCTTGTTGCGTGGATCGGTCGTACGCAAGAAACACCTCGCCCATCCCGCCCTTGCCAAGGCTCTGACGTATCTCGTACCGGTCATTGATGACCGTGCCCGGCGAGATGGGGGTCGAGCTGCGGGTGGCTTCGGACATTCGAGAAAGGACTTTCGTTCCTGGTTCGGCTCGTGCTCTTCGCTTCTCCAGAGCACAGCGCCTACGACAAACGCGCGACGCCGTAGCGTCACTCATTGTCGCTACCAACGCAAGTCAGAAGGGCGCTGTTTTTCGCCGATACCGGCGCGATCGCTGCGTCGGGGGTCGTCAACGTACAGGAGTCTCATCCTTCAACGCAGCGTGACTAGAAGAGTACCGCGTGGAAATAATGACGCTGTATTAGAGGTCTTTTCGGATGCACTGCCGGGGCCGACGTGATCTTTGTCGAGCATGCTCGACCGAGATTCTCTTACGACGCTAGTTGCGAATGCCAGGCTGGCCAATTTTTCGGACTCACGGTTGCGAGCTCGTCTCGCGGCGATGACGAGCAAGCTCGCGGCGAATCCGTCGAAGAGTTTTCCACGGGTCTTCGCCGACGCGGAACTGGAGGGCGCTTATCGATTCTTTGGGAACCCTCTTGTTACGCCGGACGCGATTCTCAGCTCGCATTTCGAGAAAACACGGGAGGCGGTTGCCGAAGCGGCAACAGTTCTCGTCGTCCACGACTCCTCCACGTTTGCGTTTGACCCCGACGGCGCGCGAGCCGGGCTCGGTCGCGTTCGCGCAAAGGGGCAAGCGTTCTTCGGGCACTTCTCGCTCGTGCTTGCGGACGACGCAACACGTCGTCCGCTGGGCCTCGCTGGCCTCACAACGTGGGTCCGAGGTAGTGGACCCTCAGGAACGGAAAAGGCGCGTTGGTGGGAAGGCGTGCAACGCACCGCCGAGCGACTTGGTGGCCCTCAAAATCTTGTCCACGTGATGGACCGCGAAGCGGATGACTACGCGCTCTTCGAGCGATTGAGTCAAGGTCATCATCGCTTCGTCATCCGTGTCGCCCACGATCGTCTCATCGCTGGATCGACGAGGAAGATGCCGCAAAAAGTCAGCGGTCTCGTTGCGCAGCTCGAATGCGTGGTGCATCGAGAAGCGCAACTTGCCAAGCGGACTGATCGAGCGCGTTCACCAAAGCAGAAGGCGATTCATCCTTCTCGCGGCACGCGTATGGCCAAGCTCGCGATCGGTGCCACCGTCATCAATCTCAAGCGTCCGGCGGGCCAAGACGAAACGCTCGCGCCCTCACTGTCTCTTCACCTCGTGCGCGTATGGGAACTCGACACACCCCTTGGAGAAGAGCCCGTCGAGTGGCTCCTTTTCACAACCGACCCCATCGATTCGCCCGATGCACTTCTGCGCATCGTGGATCGTTATCGCGCGCGGTGGACCATCGAGGAGTATTTCAAAGCGATCAAAACAGGCTGCGCCTTCTCCGAGCGTCAACTCGGTGACTACCAAGGCTTGATCAACGCACTCGCCGTCTTCGCTCCTATCGCATGCCGCATGCTCGCCTTGCGAACCGAAGCACAGCGTCAACCCCGCGCTCCGGCCACGTGCGTGCTCCATCCCACCGAGCTAGAGGTCCTTAGAGTCCTCGGTCGCATCCCCTTGCCCGACCATCCCTCCACTCGCGACGCTCTTCTCGCCGTCGCCGCGCTCGGCGGACACATCCGCTGGAGCGGCCCGCCGGGCTGGTTGACGATCTCGCGTGGCTTCACCGAACTCCAGACGCTCACCCGCGCGTGGACCGCTGCAAAACTACAGTCGGCCTGCGATCAAGGATGAGACAGGAGTACGTTTCCTCCGCCCCGCCGCAGCGCTCGCTTGGTCTCGACGAAAACCAGCGCCCTTCTGAGGAGACGGGTGCGGGGGCGGAGACGGAGACGGGTGCGGGGATGGTGACGGAGACGGTGACGGAGAGCGGAGACGGTGACGGCGCTTCTATGCGCCGGTTTGGGCGCGTTTGCGGAGGAGGGAGGGGACGTACATGGCTGTCATGTTGACGGTCGCTAGCGCTCGAACGAGGACGCCGACTTGGTCTGCAAGAGGAGCGCTGCGATCGATCACGACCACGCGTTTTCCGTGCACAATGCACGTACCTCCACGAGAGCTCGCACGAGGGTCCATCGCGTCGAAGCGGACATCGAGTCCGACGCGTTCAGCCAACGTGAGGAGCTCCCGCAATATTTGCGAGAGCGGCACAATCCGAATGGTAATGAGCCCGCGCGCTAGACGGCCAACTTCGCGACGGCTCGGTCGTTAGCCGAGTTCGATCTTGCTCCACATTTCGCGACGCATTTTTTCTTTGCGTCGATCGGTGCGCGTGATCACTCGCGCGGCTGACCACGCGGCGAGCAGTTCGCCTTCTTGTCCGAGGGCAGGGAGGGCGCTCTTGCCCACG
>JAYVXK010001196.1:0-9716 GCA_043785265.1 Myxococcales bacterium
GCGTGCGCAGGCGTCGGCATCATGGGTCGAGACGATGGACGCATCGCTTCGAGAACCTTGACGGCGTGCGGGGGGATCGACGGGCGAACCTTACGATCGGCTCGCGACGTCGCCTCCTCGGGCGTGGCATCGCGTGCGCGACGAGCCGCGAACGCATCGCCTGCCACGCGATCCACCAAATCGGCTACTTTTGGCGGCATTGCGAGTCGAGAGCGGATGATCAATCGCACGGCGGCGGCCATCTCCGCTGCCGTCGCGTAGCGCTGCGCGGGGTCGAGCGAGAGCGCGCGCTCGGCCACATTCGCGAGAGGGCTTGCCCATGGAGCGTCTGCCGGGGCGACAGGCTTGGGAATTTTGACGACGCGCGTCGCCATCGCTTCGCGTGTGCTCTTTCCGAACAGTTTGCGGCGCGCGAGCACTTCCCAGAGCAACACGCCCGCACCAAAAATGTCCGAAGCCGGGTCTGCGTGTTTGCCCTTGAGAACCTCGGGAGCGACATACCCAAACGAGTCAGTCTCGACGACGATGTCTGCGATGTTGCCGCGATACGGACGCAGCAGGCGTGTGATCCCATCGTGCCCAACGAGGACATTGAGCGCGCTCACTTCGCCGTGTCCAAGCGGCATCTCACTTTGCATCGTGTGGAGCGCAGACAAACCGCTGAGCACGTCGACCACGATGCGAAGGCCTATTTCTAGGGGAACCGGACCCTTCGCCAGCGAGAGTCGACGCAGCTCTTCGAATGTGATGCCTTCGGTGTACTCACTGGCGACGAGCAAATTATCGCCGTGCTTGCCGACGTCTCGCACGAGTCCGAGGTTTGGGTGTCGCAAGGACATGAGGCGCTTGGCGACCGTCGCGAGATCGTTCAGCTGTTGCGGAGATAGGCCAAGCGAGGGCGAGTAACTCTCGAGCACCAGACGTTCGACGCCAGCGGCAGAGGAGCCGTGCGCCAGCGACGCCGTCACTTTGCGCGTTCCGAGCGCTCTCTGGACGGTGAAGCGCGCGAACGTCTCGCTGGCGTCCGGCACCACGACCGTCGGGTCCGATTGCACCACCACCATTGCAGTGTACACCGCTCACGCCGAGCCCGCTCTTTTGCTGCAAAGAGGCCCGTTAAGTTGCTTTTGCAATGTGATCGGGCCCCGATCTGTCTGCTTGTGAAGCGGGCCGGGTATTGCGAGCATTGCCCCCATGACCGAAACCGAAACTACGCAGCCGGTGGCAGACGCGACCTTCGAGCACGCCGCATCGTTCGAGCGGGGCGAAGTCTCTGGCAACGTGCGCCTGGGCAAGCTCGAGATGATGTACGAAGAGCTCTTTGCCGAGGTGATCGAGGACGGCGTCATCACGGCGGAAGAGCGTCAAAAGCTCGATAAAATGGCTGAGTCGTTGGGCCTCGATCGCGTGCGTCTGCGCAAACTCGAAGAGGCGCTCCAAGCGTCGTACGAGTCGCGATACCAGGTGCGCATCAAAGAGATGTACGAGACCGAAGAGGACAAGGAAGGTCCGCGCGCCTCGATTGCAGTCCTCGAACCCGCGACGGATCAACGCACGCTCGCGCTGCAACGCCGAGTGACCTTCCTCGAAGCGCGCATCGCGGAGTTGGAGCTCGCTCTCGAAGACGCACGTTCGCAGGTCGCCGTGGAGGTGGACCTCTCGGACGTCGGGCCGCCCGCCAAACACGTACCTGACGACGATCCCATCGAGCTGATGAAGCGACTGCGGCACGATGCACGCGACGCAGAGTCCTTGCACGCGCTGTATCGGCTCTACCAAAAACACGGAGACACCGACCGGGCGTTCTGCATCGCACAAGCCCTCTCGTACTTGGGAGCAGCGGACGAACACGAACGTGCATGTTACACGCAGTTTCGCGAGACTGCGCTGATCCGGCCCAAAAACTCGCTCTCGAACGACGCGTGGAACAAACTGCTGTTGCATCCAGACGAAGAGACCTTGGTGGGAGAGATCTTCAGCGTGGTCACGCCTGCCGTCCTCTTGGGTCGTCTTGCGGCGCTTCGCCGTGACAAGACGCTGCCCAAACTCGATCCGACGCGCAAACAAGATCCCGTCACGTCGACGATTCAGTCGGTGCGTTGCTTCGCGTGGGCGGCTGCGTTGCTCGGCATGAATTCGCCTCCGTTGTTCGTCGATCCGGAGTTTTTGGGGACGGTCGAAGTCGTCCCGGCGATGCCACCGGCGACGCGCATTGGCAGACTCGCGCTCTCTGGACGCTCAGCGAGTGAGCTCGCGTTCTTGGCAGGTCGGCACCTCACCTATCATCGAGAGCACGAGTTCATGCGCGCATTGATCCCTGGCATCGCAGACCTCGAAGAGATTTTTCTTGCGGCGCTCTCGATTGGCAATCCAGGCATGCCTCTCAACGATCGCATACGGCAGCTGGTCGTTCCGATCGCGCGCGCCATCGAACCCATCCTCGAGCCCACTGCGATCGACCGACTTCGAGGGCATTTTCTGCGTTTCGTCGAAGAAGGCGGTCGAACCAACTTGCAGCGATGGGCAGCAGGCGTGGATCGCACAGCGTGTCGCGCGGGCTTCTTGCTGGCGAGCGATCTCACGAGCGCGAGCAAAGTGTTCGACCTCGAGGACCAAGCGCACGCGCACGAAAAAATGGACGATCTACTCAGCTTCGTGGTCAGCGATCGTTATTCGAAGTTACGCAAGCAGATCGGAATCGCCGTCAGCGCGCCGAGCTGAATCGCATCACTTGCCGTAACCACGGATGATCTGCACGAGCTGAGCGACCACCTCGGGCTTACCTTCCAAGTCAGGATTGGGCGGCATGAGCGCACTCTTCCCAGTGGAAGGTCCGCCCTTGACGATCACCATCTTGAGTTGAGCGTCTGTCGTGCCTTTTTGCCACTCGGTGTTGGCAAAGTCGCGAGGCTTGGGGTTGAGAGTCGCGGCGGTTGGACCGTCTCCCCTGCCCGTCGCGCCATGACACATCATGCAGCGACTGCTCCACAGATCGCGCGCCTCGTCAGCAGGACTCAACGCGAGCGGGGTGGTCGCGACGGCAGTTGCAGACGGGCCAGGCGGAGTCACGTGTGCAGACTTGTCATCGCAGCCGATGACTACGCAACCAAACAAGAGAGCAAGAGCGACGCGGGTCACTCCTTCTTCTCGGGACCCTTCTGATCGGGCTTCTTTTCAGGCGTCTTTGGGAGCGGCGGGGCTTCCCATGCCCCAGGGGCCTTCCCACCACTCGCAAGATCGATCTTCGATCCAGCTTGGAGATCGAGCATCGCGCGGTGACTCGTGTCATTGGTCGTGTACGCGAAGAACACTCCAATGAAGAGAACCGCCGAAATCAGGATGAGCGTGTGGAATCGATTGTCGTCTTTGAGGTGCATGAAGAACGTGCACACCAATGCAGCTTTGATCGAGGCGATGATGACCGCGACCGCAAGGTTTGCCGCACCCAAGTGAAAACTCGCAACGCCCACAGTGACGAGAGTGAAGAAAATGAGCGAAAAGAAGATCGTGAGGTAGAGCCTGTACGATCCGATGTGAGCGTGCACCTCGCCGTCGTCGGCGTGCTCGCCGTGTGCGTGATCGGTAGGCGCGTGATCGCCGTCGTCCTTGTGATCGTCGTGGTCGGTTTTTGCGTCACTCATGGCTCAACCCTTGTGCCCAGCAGGGACGTAGTCGATCAAGTACAGCATCGGAAACAGGTAGATCCACACCAAGTCGACGAGGTGCCAGTACAAGGCGGTGGTGTCGATGGCGGTGAAATATCGCTTGGAAAAATCGCCCCGCATGTTGCGTCGCAAAATCCAAATCCAGACACCGATGCCGACGATGATGTGAATGGCATGAATGCCCGTCATCACGAAGTACAGAGAGAAGAAGACGTGCGTGTGGTCGGGTAGCTCCAAGGTCTCCAAGACCGGGCCTTGCTTGTCCATCGTCAGCATGTCGCGCGCGGTGCCAAAGTAGCTACCCGGCAGCAGCCCGTCGTGGAACTTGTGCTCGTACTCGAAGTATTTCACCACCAGAAAGATGCACGCGCAAATGAGAGTGAGGACGATCCACAGGGACGTCTCGTCCTTTTTTCCGAGCTGCGCGGAGCGCACGGAGAGCGCCGCAGTGAGCGAAGAGAACAACAAGACGATGGTGTTGATGGTGCCCATCTCGCGATTGAGCTGGTGCGAGCCCGCGGCGAACGCATCTGGATACCAAGATCGGAAGATGCCGTAGGCCACGAAGAGCCCGCTGAAAAACAGGAGCTCTTGCGCAAGGAAGGCCCACATCCCCAACTTGGCAGCATCGAACTGCTGCACCGGTGTATCGAACTGGTGTTGCAACCACTTCGGGTGATCATGCTCTGCTTGCTCCGCGCTACTCATCATTCCTCCAAAGTCTCTCAGTGCGACCGGCATGCTCCTAGAAGGACGCCGCCATCGGCGAAAAACAGCCCCTTCTAGTCTTCCGCGAGCTCCTCAGGTGTCGCCAGATGATAATCATAGGGGCCACGGGCAAAAGTGGGTTGACTCGTGAAGTTCGCGAGCGGCGGCGGCGTCGGTGTTTGCCACTCGTAGCCTGCGGAGTGCCAGGGGTTTCGGGGCGACTTCTTGCCGCTGTGAAGCGACTTGATGAACATGCCTGCCATCATCAAGAGTCCAATACCCAAAACCCAAGCGCCGATCGAAGACACCTGGTGGAAGATTTGGAATTGCGGCAAGTAGTCGTAATACCGACGCGGCATGCCGCGCGAGCCCATCACGAACTGCGATAGGAAGGTCACGTTGTAGCCAACGAACGCGAGCCAGAACGAGATCTTCGCGGTCCGCTCGTTGTAGAGCTTGCCGGTCATCTTGGGCCACCAATAGTGCAGCCCACCAATGAAGCCGAAGATCGTGCCGCCTACCATCACGTAGTGAAAGTGCGCGACGACGAAGTAAGTGTCGTGCAGGTGGATGTCCACCGCGAGAGTCGCCAAAAAGAGCCCGGTGAGTCCGCCAATGGTGAACTGGAAGATGAACGCGAGCGCATAGAGCATGGGCGAAGCGAACGAGACACTGGACTTGTAAAGAGTGCCTACCCAGTTGAAAACCTTGACCCCGCTTGGGATGGCCACGAGGAAGGTCAGCGCCGAAAACACAGTGTTGGCCCATTCGCTCTGGCCGCTCGTGAAGAGGTGGTGACCCCACACGAGAAACCCAAGCAGAGCGAGCGCGAGGCTGCTCATCGCCACGGCTTTGTATCCCATGATCGCGCGGTGCGAAAACGTCGCGATGAGCTCGTTCACGATGGCCATGCCGGGCACGATCATGATGTAAACGGCGGGGTGCGAATAGAACCAGAAGAAGTGCTGAAACAGCACCGGATCGCCGCCTTTGTGCGAATCGAAGATGCCGATGTCGAGCACGCGCTCGAGGATCAACAGCAGCAGCGTGATGGCCAAAACGGGTGTCGCGAGGATTTGAATGATCGCAGTCGCGTACATGCCCCAGATGAAGAGCGGGAGTCTGCCCCACCCCTGCCCTGGTGCCCGCATCTTGTGGATGGTGACGAGGAAGTTCACACCCGTGAGGATGGATGAAAATCCCATGGTGAACGCGCCGAACGTCATGGCTACGACGGCAGAACCAGTGGTCGTCGAATAGGGAGTGTAGAAGGTCCACCCCGTGTCGACCGAGCCAGCGATCATGCTGTAGACGGCGAACCCTGCACCCAAGACATAGATATAAAAGCTGGCGAGATTGAGTTTGGGAAACGCGACGTCTCGCGCGCCGAGCATGATGGGAAGGATGAAGTTGCCGAGCGCGGCAGGCACGCTGGGGATGATGACGAGGAAGACCATCATCACGCCATGGAGCGTGAACACTTGATTGTAGGTCTTGGCGTCCATGACCGTGCGACCCGGCGTGAACAACTCGAGACGAATGAGCATCGCGAGCATGCCCGCGACGAAGAAAGCCGAGAGCACGACGACGAGATACATCAGCCCAATGCGCTTGTGGTCGAGCGTGCCCAGCCAGCCGAGCACACCCTTGCTGGTGCCGAAGATGCTGTGCGTCGTCTCGAGATAGCTCTGCTCCGGATCGGGGTGCTCCCCGTGATCATCCGGCGCGGTGGTGACTGCTGCTGCCATGGGTTTCTGTGCTCCTCAATCAGGCGCTATTTGAGCGTCTTTTGGTACTCGATGATCGCTTCGATTTGCTTGTCGCTGAGCGTGTAAGGCGGCATCACGGGGGCAAACCCCATGACGACCTTCGCGTTCGGCTTGAGGATCGACTCACGCACGTAGTTCTCGTCGACCGTCGCGGTGTCGACTCCACTGGAGAGGCCGGCGTTGAGCGCCACGGGGTTGCCCCACATGCCCTTCCAGGTTGGCCCCGTGCCTTTGCTGCCATCGACAGTGTGGCAGGTCATGCAGGCGTTCTCTTTGTAGAGCTTCTCGCCCCATTGAGCTTCGCTGAGGCCCTCGGGTTTGGTGATGACCGTGTGCTTCTCGTATTCCTCTTGAGAGACGACATGAATCATCGCCATCATCCCAGAGTGACCGCCGAGCGGCGCGGTCCAGCCCGTGTCGCTATGCAGTGGCGGAGCGGGATAGTCGGGCGCACCGCAATACTCCGCGCAGTAGATGGGAGTGTCGCCAAGTTCGGTGGGAGTAAAGGTCATGCCCGTGTACATGCCAGGCACGCAGTCCTTCTTCATGCGCGCGCCGGGGATGTAAAAACTATGGATGACGTCCTGCGCCGAGAGGACGAACTTGATGGGTTTGCCAACAGGAAGGTAGAGGTCATTGTTGACACTCGTGCCGTTGGGATAGGTGAACGTCCAAAACCACTTTTGGCCGCGCACGCGGATTTCCATCGCGTTGTCAGCCGGCATCGCCGTCTTGATGTAGGCGGCAAATCCCACGTGAAACAGCCAGATCAGGAAGAAGAGGGGAGCAATGGTCCACGCGGCTTCGAGTCGTGGGTAGTGCCCGGTGGGAACGATTTTGTCGGTCGACTTCCGCTTGTACTTGAAGACCCAGTAGAGCATTGCACCGGTGAGGGCCACGGTGAAGACCACACTGAACCAGTAGAGGAAATTGTAGAGCCAATCGGCGTCTGCGGCCTCGGAAGAGATGGCAGGCGGCAGATCGAAACTGGCGGGTGCGGGGGTGAAGATCGTCATGGTGTTCAGACCTGTGATGCGGCTGGCGAGACAGACCCCAGAGCGGAGTCGTCTTTTTTGGAGTGCGAGTTGCTGGTGGGATCTGGAGGCGACCCAGGCTTGGGGCCATCCCCCGGCTTGGGTCCTTGCGCTTCTTCTTCGCGCGCTTTGCGTCTCTCACGAAGCCAAACGACGCTCAGAAAACCACCGAGCGCGAAGATGGTAATCACACCGCCGAGCTGCATGACGCGCGTGGCCATGAGAGTGTATTTTCGGTCCTGAGGATCGTAGTGGTAACAAAAGAGGATGAGGCGATCGACCGTGGTGATGGATCGCCCCTCGGACGCTTCGAGTAGACCCAGCTTCAGGTCATTAGGGTCGAACTCGATCCCGTAAAGGTAGCGAGCGACCTTGCCGCTGGGTGTGAGCAACGTGACTGCGGAGGGATGCGCGAACTGGCCTTGGCGCTCGTCGAACTTGTATTGCCAGCCCACAGCGTCGGTGACCTTGTGGATGTTGGTGTTGTCGCCCACCAAGAAGTGCCAGCCTGTTTTGGCTTCGGGCCTGCCATAAGAGGCGAGGAGCGTGTCGCGCTTGCCAGAAGCGATGGTGGTCGTGTCGCGCGGATCGATACTGATCGTCAGCGCGGTGTACTCGACGCCCGCAGTCCACTTGACCGCCTTCATGGACTCGAGCGTCGCGCTTTGCACCAGACTGCAGAGCACGGGACACGAGTGGTATGCGAGGACCAACAGGACAGGATGCTTGCCGTCGAAGTAGTCCCCCAGACGCACAGCCTTGCCAGTCTCGTCTTGAAACATCGCGTCGGCAGGTACTTGACCTTGCAAGTGTTCGTTCACTCCCACATCCATGAGCTCAGGGGGGATGTTGGGAGGGCCCGGATCAGTGGTGTCGACCTGTGCGCGAGCGCGTGACGATCCCAGCAGCGCACAGAGCGCTACGAGGAAGATCATGCACAAGCGTCGGATCATCATCAGTGACCTGCGTCCGGTGGCGCATGAGGCGGCGCGGTAGGAGGAGCCGTTGAACGACCGGCATCGGCAGCCCGTGCCTTACCGCCGTCGTTGGTGCCAGCATCGAAGACAGACATCGGCGTGGGCGCGGGCGGAGCAGTGAACACACCCGCATCAAGCGGCAGACGTGACCAACCCGCGAGCGGGGCCATGTCATTGGACTGTTGAGGACTGATCACAGGTGGCGCGTTGTCTCGGCCAGAGGTCGCGAGATTTTTCATCGCCACATCGATCGGAACGGCGGCTTGTTGCAGCTGTTTGTTCTGATCCGCGCGTAGCTTCATGATGTCATCCGGAGGCGCAATCTCAGCGTGCGCCTCGGCCTCCGTCATGGAGATGTAGTAGCTGCCCAGGATGAACTTGAGCGACACGAGCGTGCAGACCGCGAGCAACGCGATCGTCACGATCAGCTTATTTTGCGTGGGGGATTGATCAGTCGCCATGGCTCAATGCTTCCGGACAATCACTGGTTGATGAACTTGAGGGAGCGCGAAAGTCGCGGATCACCCACGGGAATGAGAGAGTACGAGGCCATGTTGCGGAACACGACCGCGAGGTAGAGGCAAACCGGACCCACCAAGCACGCGATATCCAACCAGTGGAAGGCGAAGTCTTCCTGTTTGGGTAGGTTGGGCATCACGAACCAGTAGAGTTCTACGACGTGCATCGCGAGGATGATGATCGAGCCAGCACGCAGGACGTCGATCTTGCGCTTGGTGTTGCGCGAGATGATGAGAAAAAACGGCACCACGAAGTGCAAGACCAAGAGGCCTATGCTGATGATGGCCCAAGGGCCGGCGTCCCAACGATGGTGATACCAAGTGGTCTCTTCGGGAATGCCTGCGTACCAAATCAACATGAACTGCGCGAAGCTGATGTATGCCCAAAACACGAGGAAGCCGAACTGGAGCTTCCCTAGGTCGTGAAAGTGCTCGACGCTCACTTCTTTCACGAGCATGCCGTCTTGGCGCATCGAGAAGAGCGTGATGATGAGCACCGCGTGGATGGCGAGGAAGCTCGACGCAAAGAAATTCACGCCAAAGATCGTGGAGTACCAAGTTGGCTCCAGAGACATGATCCAGTCGAAGGCGGCGAAGGTCAGAGAAAAGGCCAACGCCATGGTGAGAACGGGCGCAACCTTGGCGATTCCGATGGTGATCTTCGGATCTTTGCTGGTGTCTTGAGCCACTGAGCGACGCAGTAGGAAGGTCCCGAGGACCGCCCAAATCAGCACGAATAAAATCGCGCGGGCGATGAAGAATGGCTTGGTCAACCACCAAGTCTTGGTCTTCATCGACTCGGCGGCGAGCATCTCTTCTGGGTCGCCATGCTTGTTGGCCGTGAGATGGATGATAGGCGCGCCCTGATCGGGCACTGCGTCCGCAAAAGCCGGAACGCCGCCACGCCCCAAGTGATCATTTTGCGCGAGCTCGTTCTGCCCAGGGAACACGACCGCTGCTTCTTTGTGTTCGCCGGTTGCAGGATTCAACCAACCCGCAAACAGGATGTTCATCGAGAGCAACACTGGGATGACGAGCACGACGA
>JAYVXK010001197.1:0-2985 GCA_043785265.1 Myxococcales bacterium
GCCTGTGGCCGCCGCGGTGGGTGGTGACGATCAACCGCCGCAGCAACCCTCGGATGAAGGTTTGCCGAAGCGTTTTGGCAAGTACACCTTGCTGCGCACTCTTGCGCGCGGCGGCATGGCCGAGCTGTTTCTTGCGATCCAAAAGAGCGTCGCTGGTTTCGAGAAGCTGATCGTCATCAAGCGCATTTTGCCTTCGGTGAACCAAGACCAGGCGTTCATCGACATGCTGCTGCACGAGGCGCGCATCGCGGCGACTCTCTCGCATCCCAACATCGTTCAGATCTTCGATCTTGGGCAGGCTGATGGTCTGTACTTCATCGCGATGGAGCACGTTCACGGCGAAGACATTCGCTCGATCGTGCGGCAGATGAAGAAAAAAGGCGTGCCTGAGTTTCCGCTCGAGCACGCGATCTCCATCGCCCTCGGGATGTGCACGGGCCTGGCCTATGCGCACGAGAAACGTGATCTCGACAACACGCCATTGGGCATCGTTCACCGCGATATTTCGCCTCAAAACGTGGTCGTCACGTTTACGGGTGACGTGAAGATCGTCGACTTTGGCATCGCGAAGAGCGACACCAAAATGCACAGCGACACCAAGAGCGGCAAGCTCAAGGGCAAGGTCCCGTACATGTCGCCGGAGCAAGCGCGTGGCGAGCACATCGACGCACGCAGCGACATCTTCGCTACAGGCGTGATGCTCTTCGAACTCACCACCGGCAAGCGTTTGTTCAAAGGCGTTAGCGAATACGAAACTCTCAAACTGATTTGCGAACGCGAATATCCAAAGCCCAGCCAGGTCCGTCCGGGATATCCGCCGGCGCTCGAGAAGATCGTCGTCAAGGCGCTCGCGAAGAAAGTCGAAGATCGTTACCAGTCTGCTCGCGAGATGCAGGCTGACCTCGAACAGTTCGTGAGCGACGAACGCATTCGCGTGTCGACGATCAATCTCACCCAGTTCATGCAAGGCCTGTTCGAAGACAAGCTGCAGTCGCAAAAAGAGCAATTGCTGCAGGGCAAGCAGCTCGCGGACATCATCGAAGCGCAGAACCCACTCGAGTCGATGAACGACCTGCCACACACCGGCGTCACGTCATCGCCCGCGGCATCGCGCACCCTCACTGGCGAGGAGAAAAAACGCGGGAGCAGCCTTGTTTTGGCGCTAATCGCGGTAGTGCTGGTGCTCGGCGGCGGTGGCGGTACGTGGTGGTGGATGAAACACAAGCAGGCACAGCAGGTGACTGCAGGTCCGGTCAATCCGCCCGTCGTAGCCGTCGCAAAGGGTTCGATCGAGGTCAAGAGTGATCCCCCTGGCGCGTCCATCTGGGTCGATGGTGATTTGCGACCCGAGAGCACGCCCGCGACCATCATCGCCCTGCCAACGAATGGCAAACCCATCGAAATCAAAATCACCAAAGACGGCTTCGAAGCGCATCGCGAATCGCTCACGCTCACGGACAAGGCCCCCAAGGGAACGCTCATCGCTTCTTTGAAAAAGGGCTCGGTCGTGATCGACGTGACGGTACTGCCTGCGGGTGTCAAAGCGACTGTGACTCTGGACGGCAAAAAGTACGATGGCCTCGAGATCGACAGCATTTCGTCGGGCGATCAGCACAAGCTCACTGTCTCCGCCAACGGCTATTCGGATTACACGACGAACTTCATCGGTGCGCCCCAAGAGAAGAAACACTTCGACGTCACGCTGCAAAAATATCTCGCGACGGGTGTGACCACGGGGACCAGGCCAAGTGGACCGGTCGGCAGCGGCAAACTCAACGTGGGCGCGTCGGGTGGGTGGTGCAACGTTTCGGTCGACGGATCGCCGAAAGGGCCGACACCTCTCGCAGGCATTGAATTGTCAGCAGGTCCGCACCGCGTGACGTGCACGCCGGGCGACGGCAAACCTCCCCAGACGATGACCGCCAACGTCCCCACAGACGGCACAGGCCGAATCAAATTCACCCTGTAGAAGGGGGCTGTTTTTCGCCGATACCGGCGCGATCGCTGCGTCGGGGGTCGTCACCGTACGCGGAGTACGGAACCGAAGCCCCGCCGCAGCGCTCGCTTGGTCTCGACGAAAACCAGCCCCCTTCTAGCGGCTAGGTTGGTGCGCGCGATTTTGTTTTTCATTTTTTGGTGAAGAGCATTCGGTGGATGGGGAGGCCGTCGGTGATGGCGCGTTTTTCGCGGTTGGTGCGGGCGGCGTAGGGGTTTTCGGCGAGGCGTGAGGAGTTTTGGGCGTCGCCGGCGGGGAGGAAGGCGCCGCTGGCTAGGACGGCCATTTCGTATTGATCGGCGCGTTCTTCGACGTCGGTCTCGATGAAGAGTTCGCCATTTGGTTCGAGCAACCGAGCGATCTGCTCGAGGAAGGTGTCTCCCATGACGAGGCGTTTCTGGTGTCGCTTCTTCCACCACGGGTCTGGAAACAACAAGAACACGCGACGCACCGAAGCGTTCGGCTGAAGTCGCGAAAGCGCAAAGAGCGCGTCTTCAGCGAACACGCGCGCGCGATCTCCGAGCGACTTGGCGGCAAGCCTCTTGTCGACGATCGCAGCCCATTTTCTGCGAATTTCGAGCCCGATGAGTCCGGGTTCAGGCGCTGCGAGAGCGCGCTCCAAGATGAACATTCCACGACCAGGACCAATCTCGATCTCGATCCACGCGCCTTTGACGAGCGCATGCACGTCCACGCGGTCGCCCTCGGGCAAGACCGCCGCGTCTGCATAGAGACTGCTCTTCACGATGCAGGCGATAGCCGTGCGAGGTTCGTGACGTCAACGGATCAGATGCGTTAGCTTCTCGCGCGCTTGGTCAATGCGAGACTTCAGAGCGCGCTGAAACGCGCGGTGCCTGCGATTCCGATCGTGTTGGCGACGGCGCTGTTGGCGCAGAGATGCATTCACGCCGTGCGGCTGCTCGTGGGTCATCCAGGTGCCACGCTCGACGATTCGTTCATCCATTTTCAGTACGCGCGCGCGATCGCAG
>JAYVXK010001198.1:0-2982 GCA_043785265.1 Myxococcales bacterium
CGCGAGGATCCCAGGCTTGCGCGGCGGCATGGGCACATCAATCGGCAAATCACGAGGAGAGAGTCTGCTCGTCATGGTCGGCGCCATCAGCGGTCCCGCTGCAGGCGCGACCGCGAAGAGCGAATGAGGCGTCGATGATTTGCTCGTCGTCACCCAAACACGCCCGCCCGCGAGGGCAACTTGAGTCGCGTCCCCGTCGACCGGCAAGACATCCACGATGCGAGGCGCGAGCGGATCGGCAATGTCCAGTTGCACCACACCCGACGAGCCGCACGCGATGTAGAGAGTGGTTTTGGTCTGAGCGAGCGAGCGCCCCTCACAGCCGAGTTCGACCGTCTCGACGTGGTCGCCTCGAGTGACCTTGAGGTTCTGTTGCTCGAGCGAATACACGACCTCAGGGTCAGTTGATTGCGCACCGGCGTTGCGGACGCACACGATCGCGATCAGAGCGACCGCAGCGCCGATTGCTCGCGGGACACGCCACCAACGATAGGTCATCGCTCGGTGCCTATTGGCACACGACCGTCAGCGTTTGCGCAGACGCGTTGCAGTCCACGCCCTTCATGCCACCCCAGTTTGGATTGTTGATGCAGGGCCTCACGGTCCACCCCACGCTGTCGCAGGTGCAGACGGAGCTGTCGACATTGATGGCCGTGCCCCCGCAATTACCCACGTTCCACATGTGCCCGTTGCAGCTGACGCTGACATTCCCCCCGGTGTGCAGCGCTTGGCAGACTTGATCGGCAGCCGCCCCACCACAACTGAAGCCGGTCGAGTCGTTGGAGCCGGAGATCTGCACTCCCGAGAATACGCCGATGAGAGACGCATTGAACTTGAGCCAGTTGACGCACTGAGGATCGGTCGACTGTACGGTGCCGCTCGGAAAGTTTTCGGAGTAGACGATGCCCTTACCGCACTTGGAACCGATGCAGTTCGGCGTAGCGCCAGAGCACTTGATCCCGCAACCGTTGCAGTTGTCGCGATCGCTCTGGATGTCGACGCACTGCTTGCCACACTGAGTGAGACCCGCGCTGCATTGAGCGACGCACGTCTTGGCTGAGCACAGCAATCCGGGGGCGCAGACGTTGCCGCACGCGCCGCAGTTGCTGTTGTCGCTTTGGATCACCGCGCAATAAGAAGCGCCGCCGTCTTGTCCAGGGCAGAGTATCTCGCCAGGGCCGCAGTTGCCTGCGCACGCGCCGTTCACGCATACAAGACCGTTGGTGCAGACCTTCCCGCACATGCCACAGTTGGCGTTGTCGACTTGCGTGAGCGCACAATAAGGCCCGCCCCCATCTTGCCCATTGCAGAGCGTGCCGCCGCCGCCGCAACTGTCTGAACAAACACCACTGCTACACACTTTGCCAGCAGCGCAGACGATGCCGCATCCGCCGCAGTTGGCGCTGTCGGTGTTCGGCGCGATGCAAGAGACTGCACCCCCATCACCTATGCAGAGCTTTTGATTGCCTGGGCATTGCGCGCTGCACGTGCCCGCGTTGCACACCTCTCCGGGATTGCACGACGTGCCGCACTTGCCGCAGTTGGTCGGACTCACATTGACGTCGACGCACGAAGCGCCGCACTGCGTGGACTTGCCAGAGCAAAAGAGGGCGCAAGCTCCCGCGTTGCAGACCTCTGTGGCCTTGCACGCAGTGCCGCAGGCGCCGCAGTTGCTGGGGTCACTGGTGAAGTCGACGCATGACGTTCCACAAAGCGACTCGCCCGTGCTGCACGTCTTGGCGCCAACCACCGTGTCGCCACTGCAACTGACGATGGTGATGCCGAGCATCGCGAAGACGATGAAAGAAAGTTTCGCCGCCAGAGTCCAAGAGCGTTTCATTGGCAAACCCCTCCTACGCATCCGGTCGAGTTCTGTGGACACGCCATTCCGCACTTGCTGCAGTTGTTTCGGCTGGTCTGAGTGTCGATGCACTGATTGCCGCATGCGGTGAGCGAACCTTGGCAAACGACGACGCAAGTGCCCGCTTGGCACGCTTGCCCCTTCGGACACAGGACACCGCAAGTGCCGCAGTTGGCGTTGTCCGTTTGAGAGGCTGCACAATAAGTGGGACCCGCGTCAGGCGTGCAGAGGTCTTCGCCAAGGCCGCAATTGCTGCCGCAGGCTCCCGCGCTGCACACTTGCCCTGAACTGCACGGCATGTTGCAGTCGCCGCAGTTGTTGTTGTCGGTCGCGGTCTGCGCGCAAAACGCCGTGCCGCTGTCTGCATCTGCGCAGAGCGTGCCGCCTGGACCACAGTTGTCGATGCATTTGCTGTTGATGCACGCTTGACCAGTCTTGCAGGCTTTCATGCAGGCGCCGCAGTTGGTGACGTCGGTCTGAGTGTTCGCGCAATAAGCGCCAGCATCGGCCCCAGCGCAAAGCGTGCCGCTTGCGCCGCACGACGAAACGCACTTGCCCTGGAAGCAGACGTTTCCGCTCTTGCACTGCACGCCGCAGTTGCCGCAGTTTTTCACGTCGTTCTTGAGGTCTATGCACCCGGAGCTGCACGCTTTGAGATCGGGCCCGCACGAAGTTGTGCACTTGCCCGCGTTGCAGACCTCACCTTGCTTGCACGCAAAAGTACAGGACCCGCAGTGCTGCGCATTCGACACGATCAAAATACACTGATCGCCGCAAAGGACCGTTCCGCCTGCGCACGCTTCGTCAGGTGGCGGAACAACGGTCGTCCCTGCGCACGCCCAGACCACTGCAGTGGCGATCAATACAGCGCCGAGCCGCATCGCGAGTGACTTATGCAATGCCAAGTTCATAGGTGACCTCCAAAGGCCGACGGTAAAATAGCATGCCGTTTCAGGATTGGCCGCGTTTGACGACGGATCGCATTGCGCCGCGACGAGGGCCGAGAAATACCGCGAAAACAGGCGTCAAGACGAGCCGCCGCTGTACGTTGGCACCATGCTCGTGGTGATCAGTGATCTGCATCTGCAACACACTTCGCTCGATGGCATCCGTCGGCGCTT
>JAYVXK010001199.1:0-9700 GCA_043785265.1 Myxococcales bacterium
GCGGTCGTGGTCGACGCGATTGACATGAACACCGGACTAGCAGATACGTACTTCCGATTTGCGCTCCATCCAGACGGCACACCGGCCCCCTAAGCCCACGAGCAACACACTATGCAAGTTCGATTCAGCCTTCTTCTCGTAGCCGTGACCCTCGGATGCTCGAGTTCACCTGCCGCGCCTGCTTCTGGAGCAGATGCCGCTGCAGACGCGCCTTTGGCAGACACGTCGGTCGTGGACTCGGGTAAGCCTTATGCGCCTGCCAATCTTCGGTCGTTCGAATCGAACGCCGAGGGCATCGGCGACAATTGCAAGATCGTCGCGTTCGTCAAAGCCAAAGCCATCTTGGGTCAAGCGAACGCGAACTGGGCCACCCTCAGGCCGCAGGTTCAGGCCGCCGGAGCGGGTGCTGCGCTCATCAAGCAGGCAGACGACCTTCTCGCCAAACTCGCGCTGGACTTGGGCACGTCGCCCGATCAGCGTGCGTGCGAGACAGACGCCAACGCGCTCTCTTTGACTGTGCCGGACATGTTCGACTTCTACACGTTCAATGTCCCCTCGGACGTTTTGCGCGGTGACGGCGTGTTTCGTCAGCTGCAGATCGACGGCGAATATCTCGACTGGGCCAACGCTCCCAAGGACCTGGCCACCACCAAAGCCTTATGGGTGAAGCTGAAGCCGGTCGTTGCAGCGCAAGCACCGACGCGCCTGGACATCCCCGGAGCGGCCACGGTCGTAGCCGACACGGACAAGACCATCGGCGACTGCGATACGGCAGTGACTGCCAAAGACAGCATCGGTTTGCAGACCGCAGGGCAAGCTGGTTTGGACGAGATCGATGTCTCTGAGACGATTTTCAAGTGAGGGAGTGTTTCAAATGAATTGTTCGATTTTGTTGGGGGCGGCTGGTTTGGTTTGCATGTTGGGTTGCGGCAGCACCACGGCGAACCCCATTCCTGGCGTGGACTCGGGCACGGGGCAAGACTCCTCGTTGGCTGACGCGAACAATCAAAACGAGGCAGGCGGCGATGGAGCCGTAGGCAATTGCAATCCAACCTGCGCAGCAGGCATGGTTTGCGATCCACTCGACACCAAGTGCAAGCCCGACGGCAGCAAGACTCACATCGGCGATCCTTGCAACACGTCAGGTGCAGATCCTCTTTGTGGAACGGACCCCAAGGCCACCTGCAACGACGAAACACAGGATGGTTTCCCCAAGGGTTATTGTTCGTGGGAGCCATGCTCCGCGACCGTTCTCTGTCCTCTCGGGGCGAGCTGCGCGCACCTCGGCGGCGAGCCCAGCGCATGCTGGAAGAACTGCACCACGGGTGCTGACTGTCGCAACAACGATCCCAAGTACGAGTGCCTGTCAGTCGACCCGCTCTTCACTTCGGGTGGCTCACACAAGGTTTGTTACCTCAAAGACTTCCCCTGCGTGACGAGCGCGGATTGCCCGACGGCAAAACCGACCTGTACCGGCGCGAACGCAGACGCGGGTACTCCGGGGCTTTGCAAGTAGTCCGCGAGCCCTCAATCACGGGCGAAATCGTCGACTCAAAATAGTTCTGTAACGCGTAGTGCGTTCGTCCGTACACCCTACAAGGGCCGTTTTGACCTACGGTGCTTCTGGGGGGGTTCGGGTGATTGGTGCTGCAATACTTTACGATGACGCGCTTGCGCCGAGGTCGGCCGCGCAGCAGGATGATCCGCGTCGCGCGCAAGCGAACGTCGCGATGGATGCCTATGCGAATGGCGACGAATCTGCCTTTGGCGTTCTCTACGACGTGCTTGCTCCGCGCTTGTACGGACATGCAATTCGCCAGACGCGCAACGCAGCCATCGCAGAGGACATCGTTCAACAGACCATGCTGCAGATCCATTGTGCACGCGATCGTTTCGAGCGAGGGGCAGAGGTGCTCCCGTGGGCGTTTGCGATCGCGCGTCGCCTCATGATCGATCTGCATCGCAAGTCGCGTCATCGCGAGCGTCTCTCGATCGAAGAGACAGACGGCGATCGAGACAGCTCGACGACTGAGTCGCCGGACGCAATCCTCGAGGGCAAACAACTCGCTGCTGTCCTCGAAGAAGCACTCATGAGTGTCCCCGACAATCAGCGAGAAGCATTTCGACTGATCCGGCAAGAGGGGTTCTCCGTAGTAGAGGCAGCCGAGATTCTCGGCACCACAGTGGGCGCCGTCAAAGTGCGCGCACACAGAGCCTACGAAGCGATGCGTGATGCGATGGCACAACAAGAGCGAGGTGTCCGATGATGGCTCCGCCCGAGTCACTCAAGGCGCGCGTGCTGGCGGCTGCCCGACAGCGGCCCGTACCCGCTCGAGCTCCCCACCCGCTCCGCACGTTTTTGGCTGTTTTTGGGGCGATGCTGGCCATGTCCATCACGTTCCTGTTCGCCGGTCCCTATCACGCGGCAGGCCGACCTGCTCCGTTCGCGTTCGCGGTCGTGGGTGGCACGACTGTCGTCGCGCTCGCAGTGACATGGTTGGCGACTCCGCGTCGTGGGTCGATGCTCGGCAGATCCCGCGGCTGGTTGATCCTCGCGATCGTGGCGGTCCCCATTCTCGTTGGTGCGTGGACCATGCTCTGGCACGTCGGCTATGCCGATCCTTTCGAGCGCTTCGGCACGCGATGTTTCTTGCTCTCTCTTGCGACCGCGCCTTGGCCGTTCGCGGCGCTCGCGTGGCTCCGTCGTGGTTTCGACCCTAACCATCCAGCTCTGACAGGCGCGACCTTAGGGTCTGCTGCAGGAGCATGGGCTGGTGTGGTGGTCGCGATGTGGTGTCCGCTCGCAGATCCTGGTCACGTCGTGCGCGGTCACGTATTGCCCCTCATGGTGTTGATGGGTCTCGGCGCCGCCATCGGCTCGCGACTCTTCGCCATGCGCCGCATCTGACCCGCGTCTTCAGCGATTGCTTCCCCGCCACGCGAGTTTGTTTGTAACCAAGGCTGGGGTGGTTCGTAACCCAACAAAGTGGCGCTGGGCGTAGACGGATTCGTCTGCTCTCGCGCACCAATTTGAAGGGGACAAATCGATGAAGCGTCTTTTCTTGCTGCCAGTGGGTGCGTTGACTGTGTTGGGTGTGTTGCAGGCTTGCAGCAGCGCGGATGTGACTCCGCCCGGAGGTCTGGATTCGGGAAAAGATGTCGGCGCCACGGACAGCAGCACCATCCCGGACACCAACACGGTTGATGCCAGCGACTCTGGCGCTTGTCCGGGGACCTGGACCGCGGCGCCTATAGTCGATCCCTCGCTTGCTCTGCCTGATGGTGGAGGAGTGTTGCTTCACGGTGCGGCGACGGGCACGCAAGACTATCAATGCCAAGCCAGCGCGGACGACGCAGGTACACCTGTCTACAAGTGGACCGCCATCGGGCCCGAGGCCGACCTCGCCGATTGCGCCAGCAAGAAGTTTGCGACGCACTTTGCAAGTGATGCTGGCGCGACGCGCCCCGAGTGGATGATCACAGCAGACAACGGATATGTGATCGCAAAGAAGACCGCAGGCTACACACCTGATGGCGGCGCAAGCGCAGTTCCGTGGTTGCTGCTGGCCGCGACCGAGCATGGTGGCACGGGCCCGATCACCAAGACCAACTGGATTCACCGCACCAACACCACGGGCGGCCTCGCGCCGTCGACGGTCTGCGATGTCAACGCCGTCGGCACGGTGACCAAGGTTCCCTACACCGCGGATTACTACTTCTACGGGCAGTAAATCCGCGTCCGCGGTCGCTCTGGTCGCCGCGTGTTGGTCGTGCTCAATCTCCTCGTTGATGATCGACCACGCGTATCCCTCGGAGTTGGCCGCGTTCGTTCATACGCGATGGCTTGAATTGGATCACACCGAGGGGGCGCAGACCGTACTGGGCGGTGCGTTGCCTGCGCATCCTGTGCTCACCAAACTACTCTCGGTTGCCTACCAAGCCACTCTGTTGCGCGATGAAGAGCGCGCCGTGAGCTTTCGCCTGGTGCTGGGCGATCCGGCGGCTTTTCCGGCAAACGCGGGGCCGCCGGATGGAATTCATCGTTTGGTGTTCGACACGCCGCGGCCTTACACCGAGCACGAACTGAGACGACTGTCGCCTGCTGCCAAGTATCATCGTTCGCTAATTGGTATTCGTCAAAACGAATTAGGCAATCTGGAGATCTGGGGAGTACTGCACTCCGGGCCACGATGGTTGCAGGCCACCAACGGCGGTCGGGGGGTGAGGTCTGTCGTCCTGACGGAGGCGCTCGTCATTCGCGCCACGGGTCCTGGACGTCTTGCGGTCGCGCGTGGCGACTCCATGGTTGGAGAAGTGAGAGGCGGTCGACTCTCAGGTCCGACCATGGACGTCTTTACCTCCGAGTGGTTGCCTGGGCGCTTCGTGATGAGTCGCGCCGAGGTCGCAGCGCAACATCGCGAGGACCGCGCGCTCGCCAAAGGGTGGGCGCCGATCGACAGCAAGCTCGGACGAAGATTCTCCCAGGAGATGGTCAAGCGCATGATCGCGACCATCCGCTCCGCGCATCATGGTGGCACGGTGGTGTTCCTCGACGACGACGAGGTGCGCGAGCTGCGTGACAATCCCGCTATTTTGCGCATGAAATACGAGTTCGCGGACGAAGAGCCCCGTCGGCGCTATCGCACGTTGATTCGCCGCGCGCTCGGCGCCGTGGCCGCTGCTGGTGGCGCCGCTGGACTCCAGCACGAGGTCGGATGGGAGTTCTACGAGGTCGCGTCCAGCGCAGAACTGTCCCTCGTGGAAGAAGCCATCTTCGAGATGTCTCACTCGATCGCAGGCTTCGCCAATGTCGATGGTGTGGTCGTCTTGACGACGCGCTTCGAGATCTTGGGTTTTGGTGGCGAGATAGGTGCTCTCTCGGAAGTCCGCACAGTGCGTCGCGCCATCGATCTCGAGAGCACCACCTGGGAAGAAGAACCCGTCGAAGGAGTCGGCACGCGTCACCGCTCTGCCTATCGACTTTGCCAACGCTTCCAGCGGGCTGTCGTGGTGCTGGTGTCGCAAGACGGTCCCATCCGGTTCATCACATGGCACGACGGCGCAGTGACCTATTGGGACCACACGACAGCAGGTTGGGTCGACACGTGAAAGCCAAGTTTTTCGCCACTCCCATGGCGTTTCGCGCTTGGCTGGAAGAAAACCACGATTGCCAAGCAGAACTCATCGTTGGTTTTCATAAAAAGGGATCAGGCAAAGCAAGTATCACCTGGCCAGAGTCGGTCGATCAGGCACTCTGCTTTGGTTGGATCGACGGGGTGCGCCGCAGCCTGAGCGACGACGACTATTGCATTCGCTTCACACCACGCAAGACCTCGAGCATTTGGAGCGCGATCAATGTCGATAAAGTCCAGAAGCTCACAGCGCTGGGTCTGATGACTCCCGCAGGTCTTCGCGCGTTCGCTGCGCGAAAGGCCCACAAAACCGCCATTTACTCGTTCGAGCGAAAACAGCCCGCGACCTTGCTCGCTGAAGAAGACGAGAGACTGCGCGCCAATCGCAAGGCTGCAGCATTCTTCGACAAGCAGGCACCGTGGTATCAGCGCACCGTTTTGCATTGGATCGTCAGCGCCAAACGAGACGACACACGCAAGAGACGGTTGTCGACCTTGATCGAAACGAGCGCTGCCGGGCAGACGATCAATCAATTTACTCGACGCAAGATAACCAAATAGCGCAACGATCGAATCGTGTCTTTGCCGACCGCCAAACGACCATCAAGTGATGTTAAACTGAAAGCAATACGCAGCGCACTTGCTCGCTGGTCGCGGCGGCCACTGCGCGGGCATAGGTGCGCACTTGCTCTTCGTAGGCGGCGCGTCGACCTTCCATTTCTGCGTCTGTCTTGAAGTCGACGATGACCCAGCCTGATTCGTTGCGGTAGGCCAAATCGAGCACTCCTATGGTGACTGAGCCATCGGGCAAGACCATGGAGATCGACGCCTCGCGACGGTGCTCTCGCTGTGCGGCGGCCCGCAGTACGGGATGCGCGAGCGCGGCGACGGCTGCGTGTGTCGCCGCCTCGATCTCTTCAGCGGTAGACGACAGCGCTCGCCCCTCTGCGCTCGCGATACGAGACACGACTTCTGCGTTCGCCTCGAGAGGCACCGCTGCGAGTACTGCATGCACCAGAATGCCGAATGGTTTGCCGCGCGGTCTTGTCGCACGGTCCACGGTGGTGGACTCGTGGACCACCATGTGTTGACCACCCTCAGCGGTAGTCGCGCCGTCGACTTTGGCGAGTGGTGTGCCGCGGGAAGCCGTCACCGTATTCACGCGATAGGTCGGGGTCGCGCCTTGCTCGAGCGCGAGCGCGTGTTGGGCTCGCCACGCAGCGTGATCGCGTTCGCTCATCAGATCGCGACCCTCGGCGTCGTCTGCTGCCAGCACGCGAGCGTGTCGCAAACCCGCTTCTTTTCCGGCGTCCAGTGCGAGTACGTGCGGATCCCACCACACGACTTCGTGATCGCCCACATCTGGTTTGTGCGCACCTGGACGCACGGACGAATGACGATCGCGCTCGGTCTTCATGGGTCGCTCGAGCACGCTGTCGTCGCCGAACTTCGGGCATCCTGGCGCGTCGCGCGGTGTTCGCCAATCTCGACGATCAGGGTAGAGCGCTGCGTGCATCGGCGACACCCAGCCTTCGATCGGTTCGTCTCCCACTGCAGGGATCACGAGCAAGTCGCGCGCACGTGTGGCCGCCACATACAAGAGTCGCACGGCCTCTTCTTCGTCGTGTCGAAGGATGCGTTCACGCTGCTCGATCAACTCGACCGGTGAACATCCTGCGAGCGGCGCGACCCACAAGCGCTTCTCCGAGTCGACATAACGCGACGGCTCTTTCTGCGACAGAGGACAGGTCGGGTCGACGAGGATCACCACGGAGAACTCGAGGCCCTTCGCCTTGTGGACGGTCATGATTCGCACGCCGTCGGTGCCCTCTTCGACCACGGGAGCCTCGGCTGCGCCGCCTCGCTCTGCTGAGTCTTCTAGCTTGTGCACGAACGCGCGAAAGCTCGTTGCGCCTTGTGCTTCGAAGCGACGCGCGTCGTCCAACAGGCGCATCACATTGGCGAGCGCTTGCTCTCCCGTCGGCCAAATCGCGATGCCTGCGTGTGCTCGCGTGCGCTCGAGCAACTCCGACATGGTGTCTGCGATCGGCCGTTTGTTGCGGCGAATGTGCAGCTCGCGCAGGATGTCGAGCGCCACTCGCACGGGCTTCGTGAGCGTCGTCAGTTCTCCGCTCGGCACCAGCCGCATCGGGTGCAGACTCTTGTGCTTGTGGCGATAGACGAGCATCGCCTCGTCCGAGATCGCAAAAAGCGGGCCCTTGAGTGTGGCAAACACACTAAGCTCGTCTTCGGGCCATTCGATCGCGCGCACACCATTGGAGAGCGCCATCACCTCTTCGCGCTCGTAGAGTGACTTGCCGCCCACGAGCACGTGCGGAATGCGTCGTTGTTCGAGGGCGCGCACATAAGGACGCGTCACGTCCTCGCCGTAGCTCACGAAGCGCCTGAACAAGAGGCACACATGCTTGGGAAGGACAGGCACGCGCTCGCCGGTCTCTTTGCTCGTCACAGTCCATCCGCTCTTTTCGACGAGCCACGACACGTACGCACCGACCGCGTCCGGTACGGATTGTTCGACCCAATACTTGGTGACCTTGCCGCTGTTCTCCGAATACGGCTTGGGAACACTCAACGCGACGAGCGAAGGCTGGGTCGCGATCGAGGCTCGAAATGGCTGCAGCGGGACATACTTGGCTTGACTGCCGTCTTGGCTGCCTCGCATCTTGGGAGCGAACGCCGCGTTGATGGCGCGCTGCAACGCAGGCTCGCTGCGGAAGCTAGTCGACAGGTGAACGACCCGCGCGCCATGATCGACCAAACGCTTTTTTATCTTCTCGTAGAGCACGACATCCGCGCGACGGAACCGGTAGATCGATTGCTTGGGATCGCCCACGACGAAGAGTTTTCCCGCCGCTACATGCACACGCGTGTAGTCGGTCGCGTCGGGTGCGTCTGCTGCGAGCAACAGGAGAATCTCTGCCTGAAGAGGATCCGTGTCTTGAAACTCATCGACCAGAATGTGCGTGTATTTTTTCTGCAGCTCCTCGCGCACCGCGCGATCGTGCACGATGAGGTCGCGCGCGACGACGAGCAGGTCGAGAAAGTCGAGCTTGCCGGTCGCGGCCTTCAGCTCCATGTACGCGGCCACGAGCGACGCGAGATCGTGATGCAGACACGCAGCGAGGTCCGCGTCTGCCAGCTCCAAGAACCTGGTGAGAGCGGTGCGCGCGTCTTCGCGTCGTTCGAGTACGGCGTCTTTGCTCAGACCGGGAGCAAACTCTCTGCGGCCACCAGACCATCCCCACGATCGCTCGCGTGCGAGTTTGCGTAGCTCCTCCTCGATGCCGTCGTAGTCGCGTGCAGCCTCGATGCCTTCGCGTCGATCGACCTCGCCGACCACTCGGCGGATCTCGAGAAGATTCTTTGCGAGCCACGCGTCTTGGTCCGTCGCGCGATCGAACAACGCTCCCACGGCGCGCAACGCGTCGATCAGCTTGTCCATCTCGGCGTGTCGCTCGAACGGCTCACGACGCCACGGCGCATCGAAGTCACGCTGACCGATCAATTGTAGCCCTGCTTTTCGCAGGATTCCGCGCGGGCCGCCTGCTTGCTGATCGCGACCACGTTTGCGCAACACGCGGCGCACGCCCTCTGGAGGTGCCGAGAGCACACCCCCAAACCAACGATCGAACGCTTCGTCGAAGAGGCGCTCTTGCGTGGTCTCGTCCGCTGCGATGAACTGCGGATCGACCTTCGCCTCGATGGGACGCTCGCGCAGCAGCTCCGCGCAGAACGCGTGAATCGTTCCGATGTGCGCCGCCTCGAGCTCCGTCAACGCATGCTCGAGGTGTTCTCGCTCGGCGGCTTCTGCAGTCAAACGCGCGCGATCGATCTCTGCACGCAGACGAAGCTTCATCTCGCCAGCGGCCTTCTCGGTGAACGTGACCGCGACGAGCGAAGAGAGTTTGGCCTTGCCACTCTTGAGCAAGGACATCACACGCGCGACGAGCTCGGTGGTTTTGCCAGTGCCCGCTGCCGCTTCGACGATGAGCGTCTCGTCGAGACAATTGCGGATCGCCTCACGATCAGCCTGATCCACGAGTGTCGTAATCATGCTCGCCTCCGAAGTTCGACGAGTTTGGCGATGCCCGCCGTCTGCTTTTTCTCCGTGCGCTTCTGCTCATACGGACCACACACGCTGCGGTAGTCACACCACTCGCATTCACCTTTGGCAGGCGCCGCCGGCAAGAAGCCTTCTTTGAGTGCAGCTCCCACGGTGTCTGCCACGATCTTGGCTTCGTCACGCGCGACGGCGTCGAGTGGAATGGAGTGCGACGAATATCCGCCTGTCGACGTGCAGTAGTAGAGGCGTCCTTCGTAGGCAGTCGCGCCAGGAAGCATCTGCTCGATCGTGAGCGCGTAGAGCACTGGCTGCAGGGTTTTCCCGCCTCCAATCACCGTGGTGTCTTTTGCGCGCACCTTGCCGCTCTTGAAGTCCGTCGCGCGCAGAGTGCCGTTCTGCAGGTGTCGCTCGACGAGATCGATCGACCCACGCAAGCGAATGCCATTGGGCAACGGCACGTCTTTTTCGCGACTGTTCGGATCCT
>JAYVXK010001200.1:0-2979 GCA_043785265.1 Myxococcales bacterium
GCTCGAGCATCTCGATGGCGCGCTGTTGTCGATGTGGGGCGCATCACCGACTGATCTGTGGACCGTAGGCGGACCGCGCGGAAATCTCGGCTTCAACTCTCTCGTGCTGCGCTTCGACGGCTCGTCATGGAAGCGGCAAAATCCAGGGGGATCCGAGACCTATTGGTGGGTACACGGAACGAGCGCGACTGACATCTGGATGGTCGGCGAGAAGGGACGCATCACTCATTGGGACGGCGGAGCGTTCAAAGAGTTCACGTCGAACACGACCGCGACCCTGTTCGGCGTCTGGGCCGCATCACCGACAGATGCCTGGGCAGTGGGTGGCACACCCGAGGGCGGAAGCACCAAGCCCAACGACATCCTCTTGCACTGGGATGGGGTGAGTTGGACACCCGCGCCTGTTCCGACGCCAGCAGGCCGCACGTTCTTCAAAGTTTGGGGAATCGCATCAGACAACCTCTATGTCGTCGGTGAGGCCGGAACCGTGTGGCATCGCACGGGCACGACCTGGAACACAGAGGCGGCGGGCGCGCATGGCACGTTGCTGACGGTTTTCGGTTGCAGCGCCACAGAGGTCTACGCCGTCGGAAGTCGCGACGTGCTCCGCTCGGATGGGAAGACCTGGACGGCCATGAATGTGAGCTTGACCAATGACGTCAACGGAGTGGCATGCGGCTCACCCGGCGACGTGGTGATTGTCGGATCGGGCGGAATGAAACAACGCCTCACGAGCGGCGCGTGGCAAGACGACTTCGGCACAGTTCCGTATTCGGATTTGCACGGCGCTTGGGCTGACAAAACCGGCAATTATTGGGGAGTTGGTGGAGACTTCATCTCGAACCCACAACCCAATGTTTCGCGCCAAGGAGTGATCGCTCGCTACGGCAAGTGATCGTCCATCTCCCACAAAAGGAAACCACCCGCCGATCTTGCGAAGGGCGGGTGGAGGAGCGACGTGGCTTGGTTCAGTTCAGTCCGCACTCTTTGGCGCACTGAGCTGTGGTGCAATCGCCGAGTGCCTTCGAGTCAGTCTTGCCTTGGGGGTGTGCGAGACCACATGCGTTGATGCACGAGACGTCTTTGCAGACGGCGAGGCACTGCGTGTAGTCGTTGCAATCGGTGCCCTGTGCACACGCTGCCTTTTGCGTGCTGCATTTGTTCGTGGTGCAGGTCGTGCAGTCTTGAACGACACTCGCATCAGGAGCGGTGCCGCCATCAGGAACTTGGCACGACGCCGGGGGAGTCTTGCACGTGCTCTGACATGCACCGCAAAGCCCCGCGGTATCGCAACTCGAGAGCGATAGGTAAGCCTTCTGACCCGCTGCCGTGCCGGCTTTGTAACAGGCGTCTACGCACGCCTGATTGCAGCTGGGCGCAGTCGCGCACTGATAGATCGACATGCAGCCGCCAGCGCCTTGGCTACTTTGGCAAACTGCCCATTGTCCGCTGCATTGACCAAAGAGGCATTGATTGCACTGGTTGACCGGAGGAGCCGCTTCCTTGGCCGCGTCGACAGGGGCGCCGTCGGTGCAGTTCTGAAAGAAGGGATCACACCCGCCGTCGCTCGGTGTACCTGGGCCCAATGCCACCGTGCAGCCTGGCGCCGCGGCGAAAATCAGCCCTGTTACGCCTGCTAACGTCAACCCCGTGAAAAGCTTTTTTGCGCTCATAAGTCTCCCTCTTTGACCACTTGGACGACAAGTTGGACGGAGACGCTCCGCCCGAGATTCAAAGGATCCAAGAACAACAAGGGTGCCTGGTTGGCGGCAAATTGCAAGTTCTGAGGCCGAGCTGGGCTGTACGCGTTCACGAACGGAGCAAACGCTCTTTGCGAACGAAGGCACCCAAGAAGGCCAGCAGGGTCAACAGGATGATCGGCCAGTCGCCGATGAGTTCGTAGATCGTCGTGCCATGCATCAAGTAGACGATGCCATCGAGCTTGGCGGTCTCGAATGTCGCCGTGTGTGCGATCACACGACCGACAGGATCCACGATCGCCGACACACCACTGTTGGTACTGCGCACGAGGTAACGACGATGTTCGATGGCGCGAAAGGTAGAGAGCGCGAGGTGCTCGTAGGGCTCGCTCGTGTCGCCAAACCACGCGTCGTTGGTCATGTTCACGAGCAGCTCGGGATTGGCGTGCCTGACCACGTCATTGGTGAAGCTCGGCAGAATGTCCTCGTAGCAGATGAGCACGCTCACGTTGTGAGTGCCGGTCGGGGTGACGAGCGGCAGCGGATCGATGGTCTCTCCGGAACTGAAACGGCCGCTGTTTTTGGACCATTCGTGCAAGATCGGGAAGGTGTCGCCGAACGGCAAGTACTCGCCGAACGCGAGCAAGTAATGCTTGTCGTAGCGACCTGTGATCTCTCCTTTTGCGTCGCTCGAGAGCGCGGTGTTGAAGAGGCGCTCCATCCGCGGGTCGTCTGGATTTTCTCGGATGATGACTCCGCCAAAAATCGTGGGGACACCGAGATGCGCGCTGACGTTGTCACGCAAGAACGGTTTGTACATGTCTTCCGACACGCCAAACGTGACGCTCGACTCGCTCCACACGACCAAGCCCACGCCCTTTTTCTTGAGCTCGCCCGTGAGGCGCTTGTGTCGACGAAGACCCTCGGCGGAGTCTTCGCGTTTTTCCATGAGGCCCATGTTGCCTTGCACGATTCCCACGTGGAGGGCTTCGCCTTCAGGGGCGCGCGCGTCGACTTGGAGGATGCGGACCAAACCGTAGAGCGCCGAGAGAGCGAGAACCGCAAAGCCCGTCGAGACCACTCTTCGATCGAGTGCGCGTCGGTTTGCTCGCGCGACCACGATCTCGGCCACGGCCAAGTTCGCGCCCATCAGCACGAGGCCGACGAGGATGGGGCCTCCGATGTCTGCGATCTGCGCGAGGGCAGGGAGCTTGGTGACAGTGGCCGCATAATACCAAGGGAAAAGCAGCGGAAAAACGTATTCACTCGCTGCGAACGC
>JAYVXK010001201.1:0-2978 GCA_043785265.1 Myxococcales bacterium
GTCCGCAGGCTGCGATCAAAGCAACGCAGACATCTACTGCAAGCTCATCGTCGGTAGCAAAACGTCGACTGCATCGGCGTTCACGATCGGAACAGCGCAGGCGGTGCCTGGCTTCTCGTGTCCGCTCGGAAGCTACGGAACCAACTACGGCACCATGCCGGAGTACAACGTGCTCGTCCCCGTTTGGTATCAGGGCACGAGCATTCTCGCCAATCACGGCGCGGGGCAGATCATCGCTGCCGCGACTTGCACGCCTTGAACTCGGGAGATCGTCAATGAAGTTTTCTTTCTTTGCCAAGGCCGCGTTCGTCTCGGCGACCCTCGTTGGTCTGGCGGTCATTGGTTGTTCGAGCAGTTCGGGCACTCCGGGCAAGTCGTGCGCTGGCGCTGAGTCGATCTGCAACAACGAGTGCATCGACACTCAGACCGATCCGAACAACTGCGGTGCGTGCGCAATTGCCTGCAAACCAGGCGAAGTGTGCAACGCGGGCGCATGCGCTCTCAGCTGCGGTACCGGGTCCACGCAATGCGGCGCTTCGTGTTTCGACACGAAGGTCGATCCAAAAAACTGCGGCGCGTGCGGAACCGTCTGCAACGCAGGGCAAGTCTGCGTCGGCGGTTCATGCAGCGCGCAATGTCCCGCGCAACAAACACTCTGTCTCGCCGACGGCGGCGCCGTCTCGTGCGTGACCACGACCACCGACGCGACCAACTGCGGCGGCTGCGGCAGCACGTGTGACGTCGGCAAGGTGTGCTCTGGCGGAAAGTGCGGCGACACATGCGGCGTCGGTGAGCAGTTCTGCAAGACAGACGGCGGCGCTCCCTATTGCGCGGCGGTTCAGAATGACAACAGCAACTGCGGCGCGTGCGGCACCGTGTGCGGCAACGGGCAAGTGTGCAGCAACGGCAAGTGCCAAGGCAATTGCGGTCTGAACGAGACCCTTTGCTCGGGGCAAGACGGCGGCGCTGCCTATTGCGCGAAGACAGGCAGCGACCAAGCGAACTGCGGCCAATGCGGCAAGGTTTGCAATGGCCAAAACGGCGAGATTTGCAGCAAAGGCACATGCCAATTGCAGTGCGGCCTGGGTCTTACCGCATGCGGAAAAGAATGCGTCGACCTCAAGTCGAATCGCGACCACTGCAATAGCTGCAACACGGTTTGTCCATCGGGGCTCGTCTGCAGCAACGGTGCATGCACCAACGCGCTGCCGTGTTCGGTAGAGGCGACCAAGTTCTGCACGAGCAAAGGGTGGACCGTGGTGACGTGGTCCACGGCGTATCCCAACCCGCCAGGTGGCGCGATCTACTGCACCAGCGACGGACGCAGCGCAGCCAACGACTGCGACACCTGCGGAACGTACAACGAGGTCGTGTGGAAGAACGTCGCCAAGGATGCGTGCAACTCTGGAGAGGTTTTGACGCCAGGCACCGTCTACGCAGGCCATTCGCCCTGCACGTGCGGGCCAAACCTTCTAACGTGCGGCAACTGGCCCATGAACGGCTGCACGCCGAATTGATTCAACCACACAACCCTCGCTGAGACGCTCGACGTTCGCGCGCGATGCGTCTAACGTTCGCGCGCGATGACGACGGAAAATCTGCGGCGCACGTCCCTCTACGAAGAGCACAAAAAGGCGGGCGGGCGTCTCGTTCCGTTTGCCGGTTTCGAGATGCCTGTACAATACACGGGCATCGTGGACGAGCACACCGCCGTGCGAACCGCGGCTGGCATGTTCGACGTGTCGCACATGGGCGAGCTCGAACTGCGGGGCGAATACGCGGGCGCCGTCGTCGACTATCTCGTCACCAATGACGTGTCCAAGTTGACCGACGGGCAAGCCCTCTACACATGCGCATGCAACGAACAGGGCACCATCCTCGATGACTTGATCATCTATCGCGCGGCAAGCGACCGCTACTTGATCGTGTGCAACGCATCGAACCACGCCAAAATGTCGGCGCACTTCAAGAAAGCCGCCTTCGACCATTGCGACTTCGAGGATCGCACGGACGCAACGGCGCTCATCGCGTTGCAGGGTCCCAAGGCATTCGACGTTCTCGCGCGCGCGGGCAGTGACGCAGCCACGTTGGTCGAGCTCAAGAGCTTTCATTTCAGAGATGCCGTGATCGCCAACGTTCGCACCACCGCGGCGCGCACGGGCTACACGGGCGAAGACGGCGTCGAGATCTTTTGCGCGTGGAACGACGCGCCCGCGCTCTGGTCGCAGTTGCTCGAGCTCGGCAAAGATCTCGGCATCAAGCCGGCAGGACTCGGCGCGCGCGACACCTTGCGACTCGAAGCGCGGCTCTCTCTCTACGGCAATGACATCGACGAGACGACCAATCCTCTCGAGGCAGGTCTGGGTTGGGTCACCAAACTCCAGAAAACGAGCGACTTCATCGGCAAGAGCGCGCTCGTTGAAATCAAAGCCAAACCGCTCACGCGCAAGCTCGTCGGATTCGAAGTGACGGGACGCGGCATCGCGCGACATGGCTACCCGCTCTGCGATCTCGATGGGAAAAAAGTCGGCCTCACCACGAGCGGCAGTTCGTGCCCAACAGTTGGCAAGAACCTCGGTCTCGGATATCTCCCCGTTGCGATGTGCGAAGTCGGCACGAAGTTCTTCGTCGACTGCCGCGGAAAAAACATCGACGCTGTGGTCGTTCCGACTCCGTTTTACAAGCGCAAGACCTGAGCCCAAACCTGGAGAGCAAGCGATGAGCGATTTTCCCGAGACGCTGAAGTACACCAAAGATCACGAGTGGGCGAAGGTCGAGGGCAAGCGTGTCACGGTCGGCATTACCAAGTTTGCGGTCGAGCAACTCGGCGACATCACGCTGGTCACCTTCGACGCGAAGGTCGGCGACACCGTGACGGTCGGCAAAGCATTTGGCACGATCGAGAGCGTGAAGACGCTCAGCGACTTGTTCGCGCCGCTCACCGGCAAGATCGTCGCTCTCAACCAAGAACTCGACGG
>JAYVXK010001202.1:0-2978 GCA_043785265.1 Myxococcales bacterium
CGCCCAGATGGGCATCGCCCACGCGCCGTGTTGCTCCAAGGGTGGCCAGTCGGCTTCGCTCTCGAAGGTCCACGCGTCGGTCTTGCGCGGTGGGTTGTACGGAGTGAGCGTGAGCGCTTCGCCATAGTGGTAGTGCCACGCCTCGGGTTCGCCCAGCCACCAGTAGAGCAATCGATCGTGATCGTCGCCGCGCGTGCGAGCGAAGACCACACCGCGGTCTGGTGAACTCGCGGTCGCAGGATCGTGCGCGAGGTTGAATCCATGATCGGTGTCGACGAACACCAAACCTCGCGAGATGCCCATTTTCTCGAGGGCTGCGTGATCGAACATGGGGAGGCCGCCCTCACGATTGGCGAGTAGCAGATGATCACTTTCGCCATGCAGCGCGAACCCCGCGAGCATGAGCGCGAGCAACACGAAGACGCGCCGCACGTAGATCACATTGACCAACAGCGCGCCGATCGCCACCGCGACGAACGCGTGCTCGAGAGGCAGCACATCTGCGAACAGTCGCGCACCGCCGCCTGGGTAGTTCCCGTCGAAGTAGAACGGCGCGTAGGCGAGCATGTGGAGCGCGCAGAGCGCGACGACGAACCCAAGCGAACGCACGCGTTGCACAGCTCGCCGCGAGATCGCGAGCACCATCAGTGCGACCGGCCACGCGTTCAGCGCATCCGACAAGTGCAGATGCAGACGTCGAAGCGTCGTCCCTGCCGCCGCGAACAATCCGTAACCATCAGGCAGACGCGCTCGCACAAAGTCGCCGTGTTCGAAGAGGCAGCCGATGCCGGTGCCGAAGCCGTATCGGAAGCAACCAGGAGGTCCGTCGCTCGTCGCGTAATAATCGAGTTGCGTGGACGACCACACGCTCCCCGTCGACGCATGTTGCGCGAGCAGAAGAAGCGCGACACCCGGCAGCGTGAACAGCGCCATTCCAAGCAGACTCCTCCGAAGGCGAATGCGCGCCCGAGGCGCGTCGTGGTCCACACCAGGCGTGTCGAACGCGATTGAGGCTAAAACAACGCCGATCGCGAGTGCTGAGACAGGTCGTGTCGCGAACACCATGCCCAACGCAAAGCCCGCACCGCAAGACCAACGGAGCAACTGGGTGCGACGCGCGCGCAAGCCGAAGGCGAGCGCCAAGGTGATCCACAACGCACTGGCGCCGTGCGACATGGTGTCCGCCGTGTGGTAGCGGAGGGCCGCGCACGCGATCGAAATCGCAGCAGCGCCGCGCGCGATGAGTTCGGCGTCCGCGCGTTCGTGCGCCAACTCGCGCGCGAGCATGTAGGTCGCGACGACGATCGTAGCGGCGAGCAGAGGCCCGACCATCATTGGCATGCCGATCAAGAAACCGAAGGCGAGCAGCAGCGGATAGCCGGGCGGAAATATCCCCGCGAGTGTGTCGCTGTGATCGATCAAGAAGCGACCACGAAAGCTCGCGGTCGGCTCGGGAATCGACCAAGCGAAGTGGCCCTCGGAGATCGCGCGCGCCTGCAACCAATAGGTGGTGGAGTCGATGATGCGTGGACCGTCGTGGAGGAACCGCGCGACATAACCGAGAGAGAGAAACGCTGCGACGAACCCGGAAACCACGAGAAACTGCCGTCGAGAAGCTTGCAGGATCCACGCATTCTTCGCGCGCATCGAGACGACGCCGAACGCGATCGCGATGAGCAGCACGCCGATCCCAACTCCGTCCGGCGGCGCGCCCCATGTGCCGAGCAGCGAATGCACACGGTCGCCCCATGGTGCCGCGAAGACCGACGCGTCGACCGATGTCATCGCCTACTGAGCGATCCACACGTGGTAGTCGGTGAAGTCGCCCGCTCCATCGTTCTGCAACTCGAGATGGATCGACGCGGTGATCGCAGAGCCTGGGATCTCGACCACGCGTTCCTCCCAGCCTTCGCGCGGCACGTAGTCGAGCGTGTCGATCTCTTTGTCGTCGACCACCACATGGACGTGCGCCTTGGCGTCCGGCACAGAACGAATCACCAGTTTGGCCGAAAGACCAGGCACGAGGTGCGAGAGCCTCATGGTCTCTTTGCGACCAAACGAGATGCGTCGTCCGCTGTCGAACATGTCGAGTGTGGGATCGCTCGGGTCGTTGAGAATTTTCATCTCGGTCCAACCGCCTGCGGGCTGCGGGAAGGTATATTCGTGCTCCTTTTCGCTGACCAAATCGGTGACGTCGACGACATCGCGCACACGTGACGGGTCTACCGCTCGCGGCGCTTCGCCAGTACCGAGCACGTGCCAGTCCGCGCGATAGATGACGTCTTCGTAGCCACCGCAGATCACATTCCCCTCGGCCGGAAAGCGCGCGAGCACTTCGCCCGCGAACCACGTCGGCAGAGTGCCCCACCACGTTGGGTAGATCGCGAAGATGTCAGGCCGCTCGCGCGAAGGCATGCGCTCGATGAGTTCGATCGTCGCAGGTAGCCCGTGGATGCCTGCGCGCGCGAAGGGCAAGCCGGCGTACCCACCTAGACCGATGATGTCGAGACCCGGTGCCTGAGATGCGTAGATGAGCGCGCCTGCGTCGCCCACGAGGATGCGCTTGGGATGAAGCGTCGCGAGCCAACGACCCGCGACGATGTGTTGGTCACGAATGTTTCGAGACGCCCGGCCAAAGAACCAAGTCTGGTCGCGCATCTTCGACTCCTGATGCACATACGCGAGGCACACCGCCGCCACTGCGATCAGCACGCGCGAAGGCCTGAAATACAGGACGATCGCGAATCCGATACCCGCGGCGATCGCGATGAGCCAGGGGATACGAAACTCGGGCATCGTACCGGCGGGTCGCAGCGCAACGCCGAGGGCTTGTGTCGCAAACACGCCGACGACCACAGCAGTCGCGACATTGGGACGACCCGCTCTGCGAAGCATCGCGACGGCTCCAAGCGCAGCGAGCACGAGCAACCACGCGACCGCAGGCATCGTGTAGCGCTCGTTTTGCCAACGCACTTGTC
>JAYVXK010001203.1:0-2973 GCA_043785265.1 Myxococcales bacterium
TGTTTCTTCAGAGCCACGATCCGGGTCTTGAGCTGGTCGCGTCGCTTTGATTTCGAGTCGCGTAACATGATCTTACTTTCCGTATGAGTTGCGACGCGGTCCGTGGCTCCGTGTGAGCCGCGTCTCGTGTCGTGCAAACCCATCGACCGCGCTTCTTGGGAGTTGTGTGCGATTGAAAGAAAGTTCGATTTTTGTTTTGTGTGGGTAGGGGATCGGGCGTGCAGGACCGGTGGGAAGGCTGGGCAGTCGGTGCGCAGACTCCGGGCGTGCGTGCGGCAGCTTGGGTGGTGCACTCGCAGCGTGGGTTGGTGCGCACCGGAGCTTGGGCAATGCACCCGCAGCAAGGGTCGGTGCACGCGGCAGCTTGGGTGGTGCACCTGCAGCAAGGGTTGATGCACACCCGAGCTTAGGTTGTGCACCCGCAGTGTGGGTTGGTGCGCGCGGGAGCTTGGGTGGTGCACCTGCAGCAAGGGTTTGTGCGACAGCAGCATGGGTACAGGTCTTCGCTTTCAACCCGCTCGAGGTGCATTGTGGAGTTTCGGCTCCGCCCAGCGGTGCGAAGAGCTAGGTGCGCAGCTAGTCTCATGACATGCGCTTCATGGGGATTGTCGTGGTCGCTGTCGCGCTCTCGTCATGCGGAGGACGAAGTCAGCTCGGCACGGTGGTGTTCGAGGACTTCGACGCAAGCGCGCCGCTGCCTTCGAAAGACGCCAGTGTGTTGTGCAGAGACGAAGTCATCGCGACGGGCTCCGAACTGATGCAAGGCGCTACGGCCGTCGCGATCGAGGGGGATCGGATCTTTTGGGGCACCGCGAATGGAGAGGTGTGGGCGCGCCAGAACGGCGCCGTGACCCAGCTCGCGACCGAACCTTTCTGGATCCGTGCGATCGTGGCGGACCCGTCCTCCATGTACTTCGCATCGAGTGGAAGCATTTTCTCCGCCTCGATGGGAATGGTTGCGCCCTTGGTCAGCAACCAAGGCGACGACCCTGACGTGCTCGCTGCGGACAACGACGCGATTTATTATCTCGACTACACCGGCAATCGGTTGGTGCGGGTCGACAGGACGTCAAAAGCTACACAGGTACTTCTGACTGGCTTTGGAAGCGGTATCCGAGGGATGACAGTCGACGACACGAGCGTCTACGTTTCCGGCGGCGCTGCCAACCACGCCTATATTCTGCGACTTCCTAAGACTGGCGGTGACGTTCAACGCATCGCCTCGAACCTCTCCTTGCCGTCACCACTGGTCGTGGACGCCACCCAAGTGTTCTTCCTGGAGCAAAGCATCAACAACTCGGTGGCTGGTTTGCGTTCGGTCCTCAAAACTGGGGGCCCCATCACCACCGTCGCTGCCATACCCGAGAGTCCCTACGACTTCACCATCGACGCGACCCATGCTTACGTCTCGACGAACGAGCGCGGGGTAAAGTGGCCGCGGACTCAGATCAGACGGATCGCGCTGGATGGCTCGAAGAACGAAGTGTGGGTCTTTGCTACCGATGCCCTCATGTTCAGGATGATCCGCAACGACGCGAATGCCGTCTACTGGACCATCGGGTTTGAGGGCGTGGTGCCGCCGGGGACCACGACTGTGCAGAAGAAGTGCAAATAGAGGAGAGCCAAGTACGATTCGATACCAGTCAGAATTTGCCTGGTCGTTCCAGTACGCGTCGCAGCCTGCGACAAGGCGGCGTGCTAATCTCATCGACAAATGGTCTTGGATCGCATCACGTCGGATCCGTCGCGCCTCTCTGGACAGGCGTGCATCCGCGATTTGCGCATTACGGTACGGCGCGTGCTCGAGGCGCTCCGCACCTACCCCGACCGCGAGAGTCTGTTTCGTGAGTACCCTGAGCTCGAGGAAGAGGACCTGCGACAGTCGCTCGCTTATGCAGAGTCGCTCCTCGATGATCACGTAGTCGATCTCTCGAAGACTGCGTAGTGAGGCTCCTACTCGATCAAGGCTTACCGCGCAGCTCCGTTGCTGTCCTTCAGAGCGGCGGTCACGACGTCGTCCACGTCGGCGACATCGGAATGGCGCGCGCGACAGACGAGCAAATCCTCGAACGCGCGGTCGCCGATGCTCGTGTCGTCGTCACGCTCGACGCAGACTTCCACATGCTGCTCGCACTCGCGAAGGCGACCAAGCCAAGCGTCCTGCGCTTGCGCATCGAAGGGTTGGACGGAGGCGGCGTCGCCCGCGTGATCGAAGCGGCACTCACGGTCGTAGGGCCGGATCTTGACGCAGGTGCGGTCGCGACGGTCGACGAGACTCGTGCTCGTGTGCGGAGACTCCCGCTGCTTTGAACCCATTGGGGGGTCAAAAAAGCTCAATCGGTTTACCCCAGACCATATAAGTCGATCGCACAGGTCTCTGCCGCTTCGCACAAGCGTCCATGAAAAACGAAAGCGTGCCTGGGAGCAGCGCTCAGGGGTGCAGCTTGCCTTGCGTCGCGCACGTGGTGGTCGACGCAGGCGAGAGCTTCGCGCCAGAGAGGGTCGCGGTGCCGGTCGTCGTGTTGATGCGAATGCGTCCCGCACCACCACCACCGCCGCCTGCGGTCGAGCCCGTCTTCACGGAGCCGGTCGTGCCGTCGAGCGTGGCCGCCGCGCTCCCGTTGCCGCCGTTGGACAGTCGCACCGGATCGTGACCGCCGAGCGCGATCTGATCATCGCCCGACGCGTCTGCGCCAGCGTTGCCGAGTCCGCCCTCACCACCGCCGCCGCCGTTCGCAGCGAGCGTGCCGCCGATCGTGACGAGCGGTGACTCGAGGAGGATCGCGCCGCCGCTGCCGCCGCCCGCGGCCTGCTGGGTCGTCGCTGCGCCGCCGAATCCGCCGCCACCACCGCCGACGTGAATCAGGCCTGTCGCAGCGATCGTCAGGCTGTTGCCCGCGACGAGTTGGATCGCGCCACCGCCAGCGCCGCCATTGTTGTTGCTCGCGCCGCCAGAGGAGCCTCCAACGAGCG
>JAYVXK010001204.1:0-2972 GCA_043785265.1 Myxococcales bacterium
CCAGGCGAGCACGACTCCGTCACACTATTTTCGCGGTGCACAGCCCCTATCGACCCGGCACAGCAAGAGTTGCGAGCAAAATGAAAATGGGTGAAAAAAATAGGGCGCACCCCCGCGCACTTGGTCGGAGGTGACCCCGTAACCCCTAGGGGGTACGGCGACGAAATCTCACGCGAGGTTCTTGCTGGAATCGTCGTTTTTGGATCCCGCAAAACTGCTCCAAAGGCCCTTTTCTCGACGGAATGAGGTGACTTTTTTGGGTTCAGTTCGGACTCTTGCGCACGTAGGGATCTCACCTGACGTCGCCAATTGGCGAAATACTCGTGCACCGGTCACGCAACCCTCAAATATCGGTGATGGAGTCCACCGACCTTGGGAAGACTCACGATCTTCCCATCACTCGGCTCTTGGACTGACCGGCTGATCGGCGCATCACGGTCGAGTGACATGTGCGGGTGGTCGTTGTTGTAGTAATCGACGTACGCGCGCACGGCGCGCAGCAGGTGACGCTCGCTCCACACGATCAAGTGGTCGAGCAACTCCCGACGAAGCGTGCCGACGAATCTCTCCGCGTAACCGTTCTGCCAAGGAGACCGCGGAGAGATGAGGAACTGCTCAATGCCGAGGCGCTCGACACGCGCGTTGAACACTGCGCCGAAGATGCCGTCGCGGTCACGAACCAACCGAACGGGCTGAGCTCCGCGCCAATCGTTTCGACCATCTGTTGCGCCGCCCACGCCGCATGCGGCTGCGTCGTGACGTTGATGTCGAGCACACGCCGACGCTCGAGCGACAGTACGAAGAACACATACACGATACCGAAGGTCACGGTCGGCACTGTCAGAAATCTGATCGCTCAATCACCCTGACCCGTACCGCTCTCGCCTTCTTACCCTCTTACCCTCTGCCTGACCCTCTCGCCTTATGAGCCCAGTCAGCAGCGTGACCGGCCGCTCGGCGATCGAGATGCATCGCTGCATGTCATTTGGATTGGCATCGCCCATCGTCGTCGAGGCACGGTTCGTCCACCGTGATCCATAACGAGCGGTTCCCGAATCGCGCTCGGTGATTTGGCCCAACTTGATTCCATAGGAAGGTCTTCCACGTCTGCGACCACGGCCGTGGAGGCTCCCTGGCCGCGGCATGGACTCGCCCGTCGAAGCGGTTTCATCACGACACGATTGGTTGCGCTGCTATGCGGCGTGCGCCTGCTTCAGATACAAAAAGAGAAAACCCCTCGCGGACCAAACGAGGGGTTTTGGGGCGTCCCCAGGGAGGATCGGAACGTTACTGACAGCGGAAAATCCCGGAGGAATCTGGGGCAGCGTCGATGTCTCCGTTCGGTTGAACCATGTCGCGTGAGAGAACTCGCGGAAGGGGATTGACAGGGGACGACGGGGCGGTACGAGAGAGTACGGCAGCGGACGTAGTTGATGGAGCAGACCGCGTGGTGCGGTCATCGGTGCAGATGACGGTGCAGCCTCAATTGAACGGAGGAAGCATGGTCACGACGGTCACGACGAAAGAACTCAGCGACTTGGTGGTGTACGACGCGACGGACTTGCGGCGCGTCTTGGGCATCGGTCGACCAAACGCGTATCGGCTCCTGCGGCAACTCGGGCGACGGGTTGGGCGTCGGCTGGTCGTCGCGCGCGCGGTGCTCGAACGCTGGCTTGGAGACGGTGGAGCGTCCGTTCCGCTCCAGCGGCGAACGCGGAAACGCAGGATTCGGGCGACCGAGCAATGATCGCACCTCAGGTCACGAGCGTTCCCGTCTCTCGCGAGCGCTGGAAGGTGCGGCTGAAAAGATCGAAGGGGAAGCCGAGGACTGAACTTGAATGGTTCATGCTCTGGAAGCGATTGCCTCCGCGTGTACGTCGGAAGGGCCCAAACCCGTGGGGTATTCGGTGGCGCGTGTGGATGGAGGAGGGCTGGAGAATCGATGGGCTCGCGAAGGCGCACGGGGCTGGAGACTGGGCATGGCGAGTGACGTTGACCCAGCGATGCACTCAGACCGACGGAGAGCGTTCGGGACTCGGGGAGCGCGCCATTCAGCGGTACGGCGACGAACTCGCACGTGAAGCTGACGACCATCCGCTCGTCGTGTACGGATTCGAGCGGACGATGGCGGGAGACAGACACGTTGAAGCGCTCATCGCGTTTCCCGGGGCAGGGCGCGCGCCATCGACGCGCAGCGGGGAGTGGCACTGGCGCGCGAACGGTCACGCACGAGTGAGGAGGTACAAGCCCTCAATCGGCGGCGCTTGGTACATCAGCAAAGACGGAAACACGGGCGAGACCTTCGGGTGCCCTCGAAAGAATGCATGTCGCCGCAGAGGCGGATGCCGATTGAGAAGTCATCGACTTCAACCCAGATTGACATAGCCGAGGAACGGGCGGTCGGTAGCCTCGCTCCGCGCACCACCTTGGCGAAGATGAATCGGTTCACCTCCGAGCGTTCCGCAAGAGCGACTCGAACTAGGGGAGGTGTATCTCCCAACCGAAGTAACTATCCGTCGAGACACACGCAACCCGTTCACCAACGCGGAGGATGACAGCGCGCGTGAGGTGACGCGGTTCACCGCGCAAAGGTGAACGGTTCACCTCGGTGACGAACGCGCGAGCTTCTTCGGAGGCGGCGCAAGGAGCTGCCATGGCTCGACATTGAGCGCTGGCTCGGCGACTCGGTTCAAAGTGGCTCAGCGATCGACCACGCGGACCTTCGGTTTGGGTGGACGCCCCGGGCGGGCAGGCGGAAGCTCGGCCGCTCGAAACAGAACGCGCACGTCGACGTCGAGAGCTTCAGCGAGCGCCACGAGGACGATGACCGAGAGGTGGTGAGCGCGGGCACGCTCAACGTCTTGAACGTAGCGGGTTTGGATGCGCGCTGCCTCCGCGAGTTCATCCTGCGTGAGGTGAGCGCGATTGCGGAGTCGTTTGACGTTACCCGCGATCGATCGAAGGACCTTCTT
>JAYVXK010001205.1:0-2972 GCA_043785265.1 Myxococcales bacterium
ACGACTTCGTTTGCGATCGCGCGATTGATGCTGCCGCCGCGCACTCGCTACGAGCAGATGAAAAACGCCTATCAACCGTTCAATCGCATCGTGCACGCGCAGCCCGACATGCACGACGACGTCGCGCGTTTGGCAGATGCGTGCGACAGACGCAACGCTGAGCTGTTCGTCATCGCCAACAACAAAGCAGAAGGTTGCGCGCCGCTCACACTGCGCAACGTGGCCAAGAGCATCATTGCTTCGCGCTCGTCGCGTCCACTTTGACCTGCGGCTGCTGCTCGTCTTGCTTGATCGAATAACGCACGAGCGCGCGCAGCACTTGATTGCGCTCCACGTTCCCCACGAGGCTCTTGATGTCTTCGTAGATGCTTGGGTCGACGAGCAGCGCGCCGAGAGTGCCCTTGCCGGCCCGCAAATTGGCCACGATCGTGCGTAGGTCGTCGCTCATGGCGTTGACGTTGCCCATCAAGTGTTGCTGATCGGCATCGCCATAGAGCAGCGTGTGGGCGAGGCCGTTGCCGGTCCGAATTTGCTGCAAGTCCTGGTGCACTTCGGCCAATGAGCCCGATGCATTTTGCGAGAGGTCGCCGTCGTAGACGAGCGCGTGCGCGAGCCCCGGGCCGGTCTTCACGTGACCGGTGATGTCGCGCGTGTCTGCGAGCAGTGCGTTGAGGTTCGCGGTGCTGTTGTCGACATTGGCGAGGATGTGATCGATCCGATCGGCTTCTGCCGGATCATAAAGCAGACGATGCGCGGCGCTGTCCTTGTGCGCGAGCGTGTCGAGCAAGTCGTGCAAGCTCGCCACGGAGCCCTTCAAGTCATTGCTGAATTTCGGGTCGGCAAAACCGCGCGTCGCCTCTTGGAGGTTTTGCAAGACCGCGTCTGCTTTGGTCGAGATCGCGTCGAACTTGGCAAGATACGACGTGAGATCGAGCGGCTCTTCGCTCTCGAGCGGATCATTGGGGTCGAGGATGGGCGCGCGCATGTCGGCGACCGACAGCTCGACCATTTTGTCACCAAGTAGGCCTTTATTGGCCACTTTGGCCACTGTGCCTTTGTACTTGATGGTCTTGCCGTCAGCGTCCAGGACCTTCTTGCGAATGCGATCGGTCTGCTCGCGCACCACCGACATCTCGACATACACACGCGTGTCGTCGACTGACTCGCTGTAATAAACACGCTCGACATTGCCCACGTCGATGCCGCCCATTCGCACGGGCGATCCTGGTCGGAGCCCTGCAACGTCGGAGTAGTTGGCCGTGTAGACCGTCTTGCGCTGCCAGAACTTGCGGTTCTGCCCGATGAGGAACACCCCGATGCCGAGGATGATCAATCCCACGAGCACGAAGAGTCCGACCTTTTTCTCTTTCGTCATGACGCGCTCACGCAATGGCCAAGCCTACGACGAGGAGAGCAGCGAATCCACGTCCTCTGACTCGGGGGCGCGACCTTCGATGAACTGGCGCACATAATCGTCGTCCGCATTCTTGAATTCATCTTTGGTGCCTATGGCGATGACTCGACCGCGATTGAGCATGGCGAGACGGTCGGACACGTGAAACGCAGTGCCCATGTCGTGAGTGACGACGACACTCGTGAGTCCGAGCGTGCGTTGGATGCTGCTGATCAAGTGGTTGATGCGCGCGGTGTTGATGGGATCGAGGCCTGTGGTGGGCTCGTCGTAGAGGATGACTTCGGGTTGCAACGCCAGCGTTCTGGCCAGCCCCACGCGCTTCTTCATGCCGCCAGACAGGTCACTTGGGCGCATCGATTCGATGCCTGGCAGTCCCACGAGCGTGAGAGATTGCTCGACGCGATCGAGAATCTCCTGGTTGGTCATGGTGTCGTAGAACTGCTCGCGCAGGCCGTAAGCGACGTTCTCCCCGACCGTGAGTGAGTCGAACAGTGCTGCGCCTTGAAACAGGTAGGCGATGCGTCGACGAATCGCGCCCAGCTGATTTTCGTTCATCGTGGTGACTTCGTCGCCGTCGAACACAATGCTGCCTTCGTCTGTCGAGAGCAGACCAATGAGCATCTTCAGCACGACGCTCTTGCCGACGCCGGACGGTCCCATGATGGTGAGGACTTCGCCGCGTCGAATGTCGAGCGAGAGATCGCTGTAGATGACCTTCGGGCCGAATCGCTTTTTGACATGCGTGAAGCGCACCAGCACTTCGCCCATGCGCGTTTTTGGCTCGTGTTGGCCCTGAGCGGGCGCGTTAGGAGCCGCCGTCAATGCGTGTCGACGTTGATCTGCGTCCACACGTCGTCGAGGCAGAGTTGACCCTTGGCGACGTCAGTGACTTGCAGATCGCTGACTTTTCGGGGTTGCCCATCGATCGTGACGTGCGTACGTGAGTCGATGCGACCACTCACAGTGGGCTTGCCGGTGGGCGCGAGGCTCATGCTCGACGGGTCCACTTGAGTGATCACGCCAGCGACCTTGCGGCAGGTGGTTTCACGGGTCTCTACGTTCGCCCCTGCAGTCTGCGCGATGGGAAGTACCAGTGCCGCGACCAACAAGATTTTTTGGAGAACCATAGCCCCGCTCCTTTTCTACTACCGGTCTCGATCCGCAACGTTCACTTCGTTCGAGCGTACGGTACCGATGCGCTGGAGAAGAGTCGCCCTTTGGAGGCTTCCCGTCTCTGAGTGTGCCATACACCCAAACCCCGCCGACTGTCTACTCTACGGCGTTTTTGTGCTGCTGGAAATCAGGCTTTTGCAGCTGCTTTTTGGGTCTTCAAGGCGGTGCCGGCTACTGGCTGACCTCGGCGACCGGACATTCGCGTGTCGATCCACTCGGTGAGCGGCGCAGCCACGTAGATGCTCGAGTAGGTGCCGACGACGATCCCGACCACCATCGCGAGCGCAAAGTCTTTGATGACGCCAGTGCCCCAAAAGAAGAACGCCAGCATGCTGAGCATCGTCGCGCCGCTGGTGAGGATGGTGCGAGACAGCGTCTCGGAGAC
>JAYVXK010001206.1:0-2966 GCA_043785265.1 Myxococcales bacterium
TTTTGAGGCCAAAAATAGCCGCGCGGTGCTGCATGTCGAAGCGCTTCTTCGGATCGTCGAGCAGTCCGATGATCTCTTTGGCGATGGCGTCCGAGTCACGCCATGGCACGAGTAGTCCGCGGCCGTCGGCCAGGAGCTCGCGTGCGTAGCGATAGGGAGTCGAGATGACCGCCTTTCCACATCCAATCGCGTACGCGAGTGTGCCGGAAGTGCTCTGCTCTTCTTTGAGGTAAGGCGTGATGTAGATGTCCGCTGCACCCAGGAACTCGACGAGCTCTTGGTGGCTGACGAAGCGATTGTGGAAGATGATGTTGGCGTCGACGCCGAGCTGTTGAGCGCGGGTCTCCAGCATGTGCCGGTAGGTCTCGCCGTGTCGCTGCTTGACGTGAGGATGGGTCGCGCCCAGCACGATGTAGACCGCGTTGGGGTGCCGCTCGAGCACCGCAGGCATCGCGTTGATGACATGCTCGATGCCCTTGTCTGGGGAGAGCAGTCCGAAGGTAAGGATGACCGGTCGTCCCTCGACGCCCAGCCTGTCTTTGCTCAACCGCTCGGGAACGATTGGGATCCCGTGTGGAATGACGTCGATCTTGCCACTATCGACGCCGTGCACCTGATGCAATAGCGCTGCGCCGTCGCTACTCATGGTGACGACGCGCGCAGACAATCCGCAGAGCGCATCCATGACCGTGCGCTGCACGTGGTTGGGCTCGGCGATGATCGTATGAAGTGTGGTGACGACAGGCATCCGCAACTCGCGCAGCAACTCGAGGACATTCGCGCCTGCTTTGGCGCCGAAGATCCCGTACTCGTGTTGCACGGAGACCACATCGACTGCGCTGACATTGAGAAAGTCTGCAGCGCGCCGGTACGCCGAGACGTCGCCCTCGGCGATCTCGAATCGCACGCGCAGCGGATACGCATGACGTACTCCGGGATCGTTCATCGCTAATACGAAGCAGTCGAGCTCGGGCATCTCAGAGACGATGGCCTGACTCAGATCCGTGGTGAACGTCGCGATGCCACACTGCCTTGGTAGGTGATTGCCCAGCATCGCGATGGTGCGGATCCCTCCCTCTGCGCGGCTCTTGTCGCCCATGATGCCCTCCAAAAAATGACCGCGGATCGGGCCGCAGTCGGTCGTCGCGCGCGCGACCGTCGGGACGACGGCACATCACGAAGAAGCGCGGAGCATGCGCCCAGCCACTTCCTAGTGCAAGCAAGGTCGATGGCTGGGCCATGCAGAACTTGCAGGAAGTCGCGAAATGCTACAGCCTCCGCAGGAATGCCTCAGCGCCGATCAGTCATCGTCGATCTGCTTGGTTATCGAGAAGGCTAGTCTGGGACTCGTGGAAGCGGACACGCCTGCCCTCAGTGTAGAGCGCCTGCTCGCAGTCATCGATCTTCAGACTGCGATCGTGTCTGCGCGACTCGACCTCGATGAGGTGATGCGCGTCGTCGTCGAGCGCGCGGCACTTCTCACACGCGCGACAGGTTCGGTTGTCGAGCTGGTCGACGGCGCCGAGATGGTTTACCGCGCCGTCTCGGGGAGCGCGTCGACGGCGCTCGGAATGCGGCTGAAAAGAGCGGCGAGCCTCTCGGGACTTTGCGTCGAAATGAAGGCAGCTCTCTGCTCGGACGATACGTCTTGCGATCCGCGCGTCGACAAGGAGGCTTGCCTGCGCGTGGGCGTGGCTTCGATGATTTGCGTTCCGCTCTTTCATGAGGATCGCGCGGTGGGAGTGCTCAAGGTGCTCTCGACCCAGACTCATGCGTTCGGTGCTGACGACATCGCTCTCTTGAAACTCCTCGGGAACATCATCGGCGCTTCGATGCACCAGGCAACCACTCACGAGAAGGCGCTCCAAGCCAGTCTCGAGGACGCGTTGACTGGGCTCTCCAACCGCCGAGCGTTCGACCAGTTCCTCTCGCACGAGCTGCTACGGTTCGCTCGCTACCACCATCCGCTCACGCTCGCGCTCTTCGATCTCGACGGCTTCAAGATCGCCAACGATCGATTCGGTCACCCCGCGGGTGACGAAGCGCTACGCCGAATCGCTTCGCTGTTGCGAAGCTCGACACGAGTCATCGATCAGGCCTTCCGGCTTGGCGGGGACGAATTCGCCATACTCATGCCGAGCACTCCCGCGATTGGAGGGCAGACGGTAGTCGACCGGTGCATCGCCACGGTCGAAGCGGCGCATCTGTGCGAGGGGACGATCGGCATGAGCGCGGGGATGGCGGCGGCAGAAACCGGAGACACCGAAGCGACTCTAACCGCGCGAGCAGACGCAGCGCTCTACACGCAAAAGCGCAAAAAGAAGGCACGCTGAGATCGAGCGAGACCCACTGCCCGTCCGCCGTCCGCGTCCCCGTCCCCGCTCCCGTCCCCGTCCCCGCTCCCGCTCCCGCTCGCGTCCGGACCTTACGGCGCCTCGACAGCTCCGATCGTGCATCCGTCTGGTGTCTTGCGTGCGTGTCCTCGTTGGTCGAGTGACGGACAGATCTTGCCAGCACCGATGGCCGGACTTCCTGGCTGGGGCAACGCAGTCCAGGTTGGTCCTCCGTTGTCCGCGAGCTGGCCCAGCTTCGGATCGGCGAACGTCGTTCCTGATCCGCAGGCTGGGTCGGGATTGGTGCAGACCGTGTGCTTGTCAGGCCACTGGAGATTGTTGCCGCCCCCACCTTGCTTGACCTGACACGCCATCGGAGCGCCGCAATCGTTCGAGGTGTTGTCGCTGAAAAGATCGTTTTGCATCGAGAAAGAAGCCCCGCCGCCGATCGCTGCTGCAAACAATCCCGACCCAGCCTCGGCCTTGTTGCGCGCGAACGTCGAGTTGACGATCGTGCCGCCCTCCACGGCGAAGAGCAAGATCGCTCCGCCCAGTCCGGTGGTCGCGCTGTTGCCGTAAAACGTGACGTTGGTGAAATCGAACTTCGTGTCGTCGGCCTGAATCGCTCCAGCC
>JAYVXK010001207.1:0-2964 GCA_043785265.1 Myxococcales bacterium
CGTGCCGGTGTCGATGCAGGCGGAGGCTACCTGCAGGTGGTAGTCGAACCCAGCGGCGTTCACCAGCTTGGGATCCATCGTGAAGTTGGTCGTGAGGACCGCGCCGCTTTGCGAACACGGAGTACCCACGCCGAGGAAGATGTTGTTGATGAGAGTGGCGGGCTCAATCGTATCGACCTTCACGAACGTGCCGCTTGATAGATCGTTGACGACTGTGTTGTTCACGAAAAACAGCCGATGGTCTGAGTTCAAGCCGTTGCCTTCTTCGCCATACGTCACAATGGCTGGGTTCTGCGACTCTGGGCTCTGCTCGATCAAATTGCCAATCACATAAGAAAGGCCAGCGTTGGGTAGATCGATCTCGTAGCTCGCGGTCGTCCCAGGCTCGTCTGTGATGCGGTTGTATTCGACGTGATTTTCGAGCGCGCGCGACTTGACGAGGTGTCCGACTTTCGCGGCGTGCGAGTACGAGTAGCGCAACGTGAACTTGGCATAGTGGCCCAGGTACATGTTGTGCGAATACCCATCGCCCTGGCCGTTGTTCGCGAACTCCGACTTCTCGATCAGAACTTCTCCCGTGCCATCTGCGGTGGGACTTCCGAGGATGCCGTCTTCGTCATTGTGGAAGTAGCAGTCTCGTACTGTCAGGTTCGTTCCTTGATGCCGAATGCCCGCGCCATTTTTGCTGCCTGGGTCTGCGACCGCGCCCGAGAGTTCGAAGCTCTCGATGGTCGCGTTGTTCGCGTAGATGACGAAGATGCCTTTGCCCTGAGCGATGTTGCTCAGGTTGCCGCCAGCATCGATCTTCGCCCGACCACCGACACCGCGCACGGTCAGGTTGTCGGTCGACCAGCCACAGTGGTCGCCATCGTACTGTCCGGCCGCGTCGACCTCGATGACGTCTCCCGCTTGTGCGGCTGCGATCGCTTTGCAAGGCGTGGGGTAGGTTTTGCCTGGGCCAACCGTGAGAGTCGCGGCAAACGCGGAGTGTCCCAAGAACACGAAGAAGGCCGCGATCAGGAGAGATGATGCGATTCGCATGGAATTGCTCCTCGCGAACAGACTAACACGCGCCCTCCGCCGTCCCAGTTCGCCGTCGCCGTCGCCGTCCCGGTACCGCACCCGTCCCCGTCGCCCGTCGACTGCTGGTTTCGCGGTCGCTCGCGAGAATTTCGCGGGGCCTCGCGAGGTGGAATCCGCAATCGGCGCGATGTTCCGCTGAGAGTGGGAATCCCTAAAAAATGGCCTTATTTTGCTTTTGCAGTCTCGAATCGTGGGCCATGCTTCGCGCCATGCAACGTCCGTTGTACATCCAGCACACGCCTGCCGACCCGTTCGAGACCGCTCGCACGCAACAACGCAAGAGCGTGCCGCCGCAAGCTGCACTGCGGATCATTCGCCGGAGTGAGATCGGTCCCCAGCCCATGCCGCTGATCCGTCGCGCGGGCGGGACGGAAGAAGTCGACATCTGCGAAGTACTCGAGGAGATCGATCTTCATCCCGAGCAACGCGCTCCGTTGGTCTCGGTCAACGCCACACAAGAACTCTCTGCGGACGATGTGCTCGAGGCGCGAAACGCACCTGTGGTCGACTACGAAGTCGACGCGTTCGTCGATCGTCACGAGCGTCCGAGCGAGAGTCCTTTCGTCATCGACACGAGCGAGCTGCACGTCGATCGCAGCCGCCTGACTGTTCTGTCTACCAGTGAGATCGTTCGCCGACAAAAGCGCGGCGGCATGGTCGTGGGCGCCGTCGTGGGCTTGGCTCTCGCCGTCTTGTGCGTCGCAGGTGCTACGCAAGTCGTTCCAATGACGGGCAGTGATCGCCTCGAGTCGACGACGCCGCTCCTTGCACGCGGACACAAGAACGACTTGGCCTGGCAGCACTCGCACCTCAAGACGACGGCATCGGTCGCTTCGCGCATCTACACCACGCCCGCTCCGCTGACCCTCTCCGTCTACGATCTTCCCAAATCACGCCGCCGCTGATTGCGCCGAGCGCTGCTTCTGGGTACGGTTCGCGCCGAAATGCGTACGTCCCCCCTGGTGTTGACCACGCCGCGCTTGTGGCGCGGACGTGCCGTCCGTTTGAGTTTCGTTTTGACTTTGGGCCTTGTTTCGGCTTGCGCCAACAACAAGACGACCACCAAGACTGACGCACCGCCGTCTGGGTCGTCGACCAGTGCGACTGCGCCGAGTCAAGACGCGAGCGAAGATGGCCAGGCACTCGCGGTGATCGACGCCGGACCGGATGGGGCGCTCCCTCCACTCCTGGGTGCGAACGTGCTCGCGCCAACACTGGAAGTATTTCGGATCGCCGCGTGCGGTGGAGCCGTCTCGACTTCCGGTCCGAATGCGTCGCCAACCCCTGTGCCCGCGACGTTCGACACAGCGATGGTCGACGAACACTGCAAGGGTCTGGCGCAGTTGTATGTCGACTACAAGAAGAACTGGATGGACGTCGCGATGCCGTTCATCGCCAAGCTCGTCCCCAAAGACTCTCCCAAGAGTGTGGTCTATCCCTTTGGTGGTGGTGACCTCATGGGCGCCATCGCCACGTATCCCGACGCGACCGAGTACACGACGATCTCCCTAGAAATAGCCGCAGACGTGCGCAAGGTGGATGGCGCACCGAAGACGGCTCTCAAGAGCGAGCTGGGACGCTACCGCGTGGTGCTGGGCAAGTACTTCGACAAGGCGCACTCACGCACCGACAACCTCGACCTCGGCACCAAGAGTGTGTTGCCTGGGGAAGTCGTCTTCGACTTGGTCGCGCTGGTGCTCCACGGCTACGAGCCGCTCGCGGTGCGGTACTTCAAGTTCGACCTGGATGGCGCACCGAAGTACGTGACCGACGAAGAGATCGCCAAAGCAGACCAGGCCATCAAAGACAAAAAGAAAAAGAGCGAAGACGTCGACTACGAACTCTTCAAGAACATGGAAATCATGTTCCGCAAAACAGGCG
>JAYVXK010001208.1:0-2964 GCA_043785265.1 Myxococcales bacterium
CCACGCGATTCGTAGCAACTGCCACGTGCGCTCGCGATCGCTCCAGCCTTCATAGCGACGCACACATCGCTCTGTCGTCGCCACTCAGCAAGCGCTGACTGGGCCATCACGCCGCGCGGCGCGAAAGGCCTAAGACACTCCGCAATTCATCCCGCTTTCTCGCCACCTCGGCACGCCGCGGCGCCCGCGCACGCTCCCACGCCGAGCGCGAGACCAACCAGATCTTCCCTTGGCGTCGGGCTTCGGGAATGGAACGGCAGGCCCGCGCGAACAGGGTGCGTGAGGGCACATCAGGTGGAAGGTCCCGTGAGCTGTAGATTTCGCTGGCCACGGTCTCATGGTCGAGCGACGCCAACTCGGTAAATGCGTTCGCGACGACTAGGAAGAGTTCGCGCCTTCGCGTCGGGCTCACGCTGCAATCTCCTCCCCATCGACTAGCAGCCGCGTCTCTTCGACCGAGATCGATCTCCGAGTCGACGTAGCCGGGCCATGAGTCATTGGCTTCGCAACTTTGAAGTCGTTCAATCCAATTTCGAATCGCGTCGAGACCGCGCTCAATGGCTCGCGGCATGATGCGCACGACGGTCACCGGATGCGGCGCCTCCGTCTCGACGCACACAAGCGCAGCGGCCCGAACATTGTGTCCATTGGCGCGAGCACCACCGAGGTACCAAGCGAGCTGAGCGTGATACCAGAGCTTGCGCGCGTGATGCGTCAGCACGACTGGGTCCGTGCTCGAAGTCGTCTTGAGGTCGCACACGAAGTCCTCACCGAGGACATCAAGAGTTCCCTTGCACGGATAGCCGAGAGCGTTCCATGTCATCGATTGTTCGTGTTTGCCGAGGAGCCACTTGGCCGCGACGGGATCATTGGCCACTGCGAGCGCAGCCGACTTCGCGCGAAGCAACTCGGCATACGTGAAGATCTCTTTATGCTGATTCTCGTAGCGAAAATTCTCCCAATCCTTCCCACGCCGATCGCCTGGGAAGACTGTGTAGTCGCCGCCGAGAACGAGCTTGTGCACGAGCGTTCCGAGTCGCATCGCCGCGGTCGGCTCGAACGGCGTCAGGCACGCCTCTCGGTAGTGCGCGGGACTGCGCGCAATGTGTTTGAGCGTAGAGAAGTGGAGAAACCCATCACGCTGCAGCATCGTCATCTCCCATGGTTTCGAGGCGTGCAGCGAGATCCGCTGCAGCTTCCTGTTGGCGACGCAGATCGGAATCACTTGGTTTGGGAGCCGTGCGCTGAACCGCCATGCGAGGCACTTCCGGTCGGATGCGAATGCACTCGACTGTGTCGCGCCCGAAGGTGGTGGTCGTGGCGAACAGCGTGATTCGTTTGCCCAGCCAAGCTCGCGTGTCGTTGCCGTAGAGGCCGGCGATCGTGCGCGCGTTGGTCTTGTTGAGCGCAAGGCCCTTCTGAGCGTCTTTGAAGTAGACGACGGGCTTGCGCGTCTTGCGGTTTCCTTCGCTGGTGAGCTCGGCGACCACGACGCGTGAGATCTCCAGTGTGTAGTCGCGTCCAGCGACATCCCACGCGCCTAGGTATTCGCGATCGAACATGCCTCGATAGTCGGTAGTCATCAGCTCGCCTCCTTGAGCGCGACACCTGCGACGATGTCGTGGATCTGCCTGTAAACAAGGGCTCCGCGGTCGGTCCATTGGACCTCTCCACGCGACGGCTTCGCCATGTCTTCGCGAACGAGCACTTCGAGCTGCTCGCGACTGATGGCTTCGCCACGCGCAACCTGGTGCATCGCATCGCGCGCCTGGTACGAGAGGTCGGCGGGCGTGAACCAGCCGCAGCCGACGTGGGCGTAGCCGACGTGCCAGTGTCTAGCGAGGCACGGATCACCCAGCCAGATGGGTTCGCCGCAGACGCGACAGGGTTCTCTCTTGTTCTCCTGGAGGGCCGAAGCGATGAGTGTGGCCTCGTAGACAGTGGGCGGTCCCCACACGTTGCGACGGCGACCGAAAGAGCGGCGCCTCACAAGGGGCTCCCTAGGCGATGAGAATGAAACGTGGTGGCCATGACATATCTCCTTGTTGGTATATTGGTACGCAGCGTGTCGTAGTAAATCAAGCGGTGACGAGACATTCCCTTGCAACGAGCACGACGCGTCGTCGATCGTCGGTAAGCCTCGTGCGCGCGAGGCTGGCGGGCGCAGCAACACGCGCCCACGTTCGAACAACTCGGTCCGCCGGCCACGGGAATTCACGCTCACCACGCACGCGCACGAGGCCAGGCCGAACGAGCGCGAGCGGAGTCGCGGTGCTCTCAGCCCAACGGAGCGCGACGAGGCTCTGCGTCGTGCGGAACGCGTTGGCGAGATTGGGGAGACTCGTGCCGATCAAACCGAGCGCGCGACGAAACGCTGGCGCGGGCGCCACCAGCGCGGCGGCCAAGTAGTCACAGACATCCTCGGCATCGAGGAGCTGCGCACGGCGTAGCGCCCAGTGCGCGAGCTCGTGGGCGATCGTGTGCCCGAGCTCGGCCAACGGGATGTCGCGACGAACGACGATGCGCGGCCGACCAGCGATTTTCGTGAGCATCGCCCAGTCGTGGTGGAGCGCGCTGCGCGGAACGAACGTGACGCCATCGGCGCCGATGAGGCGTTTGGCGAGGCGAACGGGCGAGACCGGTTCGCTGGGATCTTCGCCCGCCTCCTCGTAGAGCGCGAGCGAGAGGTACTCGAGAACGGCAGCGTCGGGAGGAAACGGCGCGTCAGTCAACTCTGTCGTCGTGCTCCCTGTTCCGAACTGAGCGCGCGCCTACCCATCAACGACCGCGGCGGAGTTCTGGAAGATCTTGCCCCAGTCTTTGAAGGGTAGCCGAGACCTGCATAGGCTTGCTCAGCCGTCTGGTTGGAGAAGTCAGCGAATGCCGATTTGATCGACGGGAATGGCTGAGAAGCTCGGTGTCGCGAGCACGGCCGCGGTCAGAGCCAGGCTCTTGCCCGTACCG
>JAYVXK010001209.1:0-2961 GCA_043785265.1 Myxococcales bacterium
TCGTCCGCCACCGAGCGACTACCCCCCGTTGCAGGTGCCCCCATGTCACCCTGCGTCACAATCCTGTTGCAAAGGCGCCGATATCCCACCTCATTTTCGCCTCACCGCGCGATGTAAACAACAGCCAGTTAGCCACCAGTTGTCCACAGACGAAAACGCGCCAACCCCTCGATTGTTGCGGACTGCATGCATGCATCCCTCACGCATCCACAACCCCAATTGTTGACCCCGCAACTGTTGGCGCGTCACGGGCTTCGCATTGCGCACCGTGTCACGGTTTGGAAACGGTTTGGAAACAGCCACTGAAACGGCCGAGGGCGGGGGTTTCGTCCTCTGGCCGCCCGCGTGGTAGGCACTGACCTTCATGGCGGACATCGTCCTCTACAACTATTGGCGCTCGTCTTCGTCCTACCGCGTCCGTTTCGCGCTGGCCTTCAAAGGGCTCGCGTATCGGTATGTCGCGGTGAACCTCGTCGAGAAAGAGCAGCGCGAAGGAACACACGTTCATCGGAGTCCAACAGGTTATGTACCTTGCTTGGAGATCGATGGACGCACCATGATCGAATCGGTCGCGATCATCGAACTGATCGACGAACTCTTCCCCGAACCTCCGCTCATGCCCCGTGATCCATGGCATCGCGCTCGCGTGCGCGCGATGGTCGAGGTCATCAACGCAGGTGTGCAGCCGCTGCAAAATCTCAATGTGCTCGAGAGACATTCGAGCGACCAAAAAGAACGTGTTGCGTGGGGTAAACACTTCAACGAACGCGGGCTCGATTCGCTCGAACGCATGATGGCCGCTAACGAGGCGCTCGGCATCCGCGGCAAGTTTGCCTATGGCGACACGATTACGACTGCCGACCTGTGCATCGTTCCTCAGGTGTACAGCGCGCGGCGCTTTGGGGTCGAGATCGCAAAGTATCCGCGCGTGCTCGCTGCCACCGAAGCAGCCGATGCGACCAAGGCTGGGCAAGCCGCACGACCAGAGGTTCAGCCCGACGCACTCAAGCAGTGATGCGGCCCGAGCGCAGAGACGCAGCACTGGCGCGTGCGCGCGACGTGATCACCACAGCGACGGCGAAAACCAAACTGCTCGACGCGATCGCATGGCCACGAAGCGTAGAGCGCGAGTTCTTCGCACAAGGAGCATCGACGCTTCCGAGGCCTGAAAACAAGGTCGATCGTGATCGCCTCGAGGAGAGTGTTCGCGCTCTTGCCGAACTCGAAAAAGAACTCTCAGGTGAGCACGTCATGCTCGCGTGGCTGCGATCGCTCGCGCGGTCTCACGCTGATGCGTATCGGCTTCTGCTCGCGATGGGCACCAAGCGCTTCTACGAAATATCCGTCGAACTGTACGGCGGAGCTCGCACGACCTCGCTCGATCACGACACGACCAACTTGGATTTCGCGCGGCACATCCTCGCGCGACTCGAAGGCGCCGATCGCGCGCAGCCAGCGACGCTCGACACCGACGCGCTCGTGGCTCACCTCGAGAGACGCCTCGCGAATCGCGCCGTGCCGATCGAAGTCACCATCGTGCGTGACCCCGATCTGAGCGCGAAAGTGATTTGCGGCATGACCCGTTTGCGCGTGCGTGAGGGCGCTCGCTTTTCGCGCGACGAAGCCAATGGTCTGTTCGATCACGAAGTCGAAACGCACGCGCTCACCGCGCAAAATGGCGACGCCCAAGAGCGGTTTCCGTTGTTGAGGTCGGGAGGGCCGCGCGCCACGCGCACACAAGAAGGACTCGCGGTGTTCGCAGAGTTGTACGGCCACTCGCTATCGTCTCCGCGCCTGGGGCGCATCGCGACGCGTGTCGAACTCGTCGGCATGGCGGAAGAAGGCGCGTCGTTTCTCGATGTCTATCGGCATCTGCTCGAAGAAGGCAGCGCACCGCATGACGCCTATCTCGACGCGCAGCGCATTTTTCGTGGCGGCGCGGTCGAAGGCGGCGCGCCGTTCACCAAGGACGCGTGTTATCTCGCCGGCCTCGTCGACGTGTACAACTTCTTGCGCGTGGCTGTGCGTGCGCGCGCGCCGATCGTCGGAGAGGCCTTGATTTCAGGGCGAATCGACATCGAAGACCTCGCAGCGATCCTCTGGTTGCGCAACGAAGGCGTGCTCACTCCGCCCAAGTTCGTGCCCAAGTGGCTCGATCGTTGGGACACACTTCTCTCGTATTTTGCGTTCACCTCTTTCTTGAACGAGATCGATCTTCCGCCTGTCGAAGCGCGCCACAAGGCGTTGGTTGACCGAGCTTTGGCGATCTCGTCGGTCGAACCAGCGTGAGTACACATCGAAACTGGTAGACGGCGTAGTACGCTTGCACTCGGTGGCGTTTCGAACGGCGTGCGTTTGGTTGTCGGCCTTTTCATTGGTGGCCGCGTCTGCTCACGCCGAGCCGTTCAGGACTTGGGGCGGCAAAGAGGGGATCACCTCCGAAGGGCCAGGCCACGATTCGACAACCGACACGCCGCCGCCCCCACCGCCTCCCATCACTCCGCCCGCGCCCGCGCCAGACGACGAGACCACGTCCGATTCGGATGACCTCGTCCGCGCTCCGGGGAAAATAGGTCTGCGGTATGTGCTCGAAGGTGTCGAGGTCGTCGGCAACACCTCGACACTCACACGCGTCGTCCTTCGTCATGTTCCGTTTCATGCTGGCGACACGCTCGACGTGGACGACGCAGCGCTCGCTCTCACGCGCTTTCGCTTGCTCGGCACCGGATACTTTCGCGAGGTCGAACTCTCCCTGAAAAAAGGCTCTCGCCGAGGCACGGCCGTTCTGGTCGTGCACGTGGCCGAACGCAACACGATCGTGGTCAACGATCTGTGGCTCGGTCTCTCGTCGGACGCAGAGCCGAATGGTGCTGCACGACCGCTCACTGCATTCGGCGGCATCGACGTCTCCGAGAACAATCTCGCGGGCACCGGCATCTCCGTTGGTGGCGCAGTGGCGCT
>JAYVXK010001210.1:0-9640 GCA_043785265.1 Myxococcales bacterium
GCGCGCATTCACAGCGAGCATGTGGTGGAAGTCCAAGCTGCGGGAGTCGAGACTCAGACTGGGCTGCCTTACCTGGTCATGGAACTTCTCAAAGGAGAAGACCTCGCGGCGTACATCGAACATCACGGGCCGCTCTCCGTCAGCGAGATGCTCGCGGTGTTCGAGCAACTCTGCCACGCCATGGGAGCCGCGCATCGCGCCGAAATCGTGCATCGTGACCTCAAACCGGAGAACATCTTTCTCGCCGAGTCCATGCGGGCAGGTTCGAGCATGGTCGTCAAGGTGCTGGACTTCGGCATCGCGAAGATCGCCGCCGAAGCGGAGGCCAAGAGCAAAAGTACTGCCGCGATGGGCTCTCCGATGTGGATGGCTCCAGAGCAGACCGAGCGTGGCCCAGTCACGGCTACTGCGGATGTCTGGGCACTGGGGCTCATCGCGTTCTTCGTGCTAACGGGCAAACCGTATTGGCGCACGGCGAACCTGGAAGGGACGCTCGTCGCTCAGTTGATGCGCGAGATCCTCTTCGAGCCGATGTCCACGCCTTCAGCACGAGCCGCAGAATATGGTCGTGCCGCGCTGTTGCCGCCATGGTTCGACTCTTGGTTTGCCCAGTGCGCGACGCGAGAGCCCACGTCCAGGTTGTCCGATGGAGCGAAGGCGTGGGCGGCGCTCTCTGCAGCGAGTGGTTCTCGCGCACCGACTCCAGAGCCTGGGACGGAGTCTCTTGCGGCGACCGTGCCGATCCTCGCGAACCCCACCCCAGCCTATGGGCAGGTAACACCGCCCGCCTATTCGCAAGTGACGCCCGCGCCGTCGTGGCCCGAACCCGTGCAGCGCGGAAAAAAACTGCCATGGCTCCTGGCCGCGGGGGGGTTGGCCATGGTCAGCGGACTCATCGTGATCGCGGTGCTCATGCTGCGTCACAAAGACGCAGACATGCCCAAACCGATTGTTGCTCACCAGGAAGAGCTGAGTCCACCTCCGCTCATCGCGTCTGCTACGGCGTCGTCGGTTCCGACAACCGATCCGCCGCTCGACGCCGCGACGAAATACTACGTGTACATTGCCTCGATCAACAACCAGACGAACCACAGCGACGCGGACGTTCGTCGTCCCATCGCCGATGGACTTCACACCAAACTGGGGACAGCCCCAGCCTGGTACTTCTCCCCGACTACCCAGACTGGCGCCGCCGCCTCGACTGCGATTGGCTCGCGCGCAGTCAAAGGTTACGCGCTCGCATGCAAGGTGTCGTTCGAGGAAGGGCAGGGAGTCCGCAAGGCGAAGCTGCATGTGGACATCCTGTCTGTGGCGCGTGATTTGCTCGGCGCGCTCGATCAGACCGCCTCTGAACCGATCGCCGGCGCCGATGACAACCTGTTGCTCGAGACGGCAGCGAAATCTGCAGCTGACAGGATCATGACGACGTTCGGCGCGCCGACGCCGACGGCGACGACGCGCGACTTGAGCATGGGGACGCCCAAGCCGCCAAATGTCAGAGAGGGAGCGCTCTCGGTGAACGGTCGCCTCCCGCCTGAGGTCATCCAGCGCATCGTTCGACAGAACTACGGTCGCTTCCGCCAATGCTACGAGAAGGGGCTGGCCTCCAATCCCAATCTCAGTGGCAAAGTCTTGGTGAAGTTCGTCATCAGCACCACCGGTGATGTGTCGAGCGCCCAGGATGGTGGCTCCGATCTACCAGACCAGGGAGTCGTTCAATGCGTGGTAGCTGGCTTCAAGAATTTGTCGTTTCCCCAGCCTGAGGGTGGGATCGTCATGGCGACCTACCCAATCATCTTCGAGCCGAACAACTAGCGCTGAGGATCTTCTCCAGTGAAAGCACCCATCCCTCACGACGAAGCCATGCGCCTCGCGGCCCTCGCCAAGACACGCGTGCTCGACTCTGCGCCGGAGGAGTCTTTTCAAGACTTCGCGCATCTCGCTTCCGAGATATGCAGTGTCCCCGTTGCGCTCGTGTCGCTCGTTGACTCTGATCGGCAGTGGTTCAAGGCGCGTGTCGGGTTCGAGCCACTCAGTACGCACCGTGACCTGTCGTTTTGCGCGCACGCGATTTTGGCGGCCGAGCCTCTCGTCGTCCCAGATACACAAACCGATCCGAGATTCGCAGACAACCCGCTAGTGACTGGACCTCCGCACTTCCGCTTTTATGCCGGCGTGCCGCTTCTCCTCGAAAAAGGATCGGGGGTCGGCACTCTTTGTGTCCTCGATCACGTGCCGCGAACGCTCACCAAAAGGCAGATCGACGCTCTGGGTGCGCTCGCTCGCCAGATCGTCCGCGAACTCCAACTGCGCAGTCAGCTCGCCGATGCTGCACCAGTCGCAACTCCCATCGCGCACACTGCCGACTCCGAAGACGCGGTCGATCCCGTGAGCCCTGGAGACCTCATCGGACGCGATTGGCGGATCGTGCGGAGGCTGGGTCGAGGTTCCGTCGGCGCAGTATACGAGGCCAGGAGCAGCACTGGTGTTCGTGTCGCGATCAAGATTCTACTTCCTGCCTGGGCTGCGCATCCGGTGCTCGTGGAGCGGTTCGTGCGCGAGGCCCGTGTGATGGCGCGACTATCGAGTCCGCACATTGTCCGTCTGCTCGACGTGGGCAACCTCGAACCAGCCAAGGGCGGCCTTCCATTTCTCATCATGGAGTACCTCGAGGGGACTGACCTCCATCAACTGCTCATCGACCGCGTGCGCGTTCCGTGGCGCGAGGCGATTGCCTGGGTTGCCGACGTGTCTCGGGCGATTGCCCAGGCTCACGAAGCGGGCGTCATCCACCGCGACCTCAAGCCGTCCAACATTTTTCTCGCGACCGAGACTGACACAACGGGCACTCACGCGGTCGTGAAGATCCTCGACTTCGGCATCGCGAAGCTGTCCGCGTCCGAGGCTACGCCCGCGCGCGCTCACGCGGTCACGCGCCACGACACGGTGCTGGGCACTCCGCAATACATGGCGCCCGAGCAGTTGACGATGGCAGACGACGTCGACGCACGGGTGGATGTCTGGTCGATGGGTACCATCCTTCACGAGCTCATTTCAGGCCGCCCCGCGTTCGACGGCCGAACCTCGATGGAGCTATTCGCCGCGATCCTCGCTCGCCCAGCGCTGCCTCTGCGCGCGCTTTGCGAAGGCGTGCCCGCCGGTGTGCAGGAGATCGTCGACCGATGTCTTCGGAAGGATCGCGCAGCGCGCTACCCGTCGATGCGAGAACTTCTGGTCGATTTGGAAGCGGCGGCAAACACGCCAGACGCGTGAGACGGATGCGGAGACGGGGACGGGAGGCGGGGACGGCGGACGGGGACGGGGACGGGGACAGGAGCGGGGACGGGGACGGCGGACGGGAACGGGGACGGGGACGGGGACGGCGGACGGGACGGCGCGCGGGGACCGGACTGACGCGTCTCATCGATCTGGCAGCCGTCAGCCCCCACCCAGCCTCCCCCATGGTCATGGGGGAGGAGCAGAACGATCACGCATCGATCTTTCTGACTCGTCTCCTCCCCCATGACCATGGGGGAGGTCGGGAGGGGGCTCACGCAGCAGCCTCACCGGACTCGCGCGGCAAGATAGGGTGGCTCCGTCCCCGTCGATCGTGTCACCGAAACGAGATCATCAGTTCGTCGCCACCGATGTGCAGAGAAGGCTGTGCAGACCCTCCTGGGTGCGCAGAAACCGCGCCGCGCTGTCCAGAAGCGCGCGACCCGAGGCGTGATGGTTCAGGTGCAGCAGCCCATCCTAGCAAGCAGCCCGGATCGTGGCGCGCCGCCCGGATGTGGCGCAGCGCCACAGTGCGGCAGGAGGCAGCAAGACGCAGGCTCCATGTCCGCGCGATCGCTGCCGCGCCTTCTGATGGGATGCGGCACGCCACGTGCTCCACTACAACCGAATGGAGCGACCAACATGAGCGAAGCGATCGAACTCAAAAAGGAACTCGAAAAGAGCCTCCTCTTGCTGCAAACCTTGCGCGACGAAGTCAGAGTCAAACTGCACCTCGCCGGGATGGACGCCAAAGACAAGTGGAGCGAGATCGAGTCTCAGCTCGTAGCAGCCGAGCACGCAGCCGCCGCCGCCACGACCGAAGCAACACGCGTCACGGTCGACGAGGCCATCAAGAAGCTCCAGAACTTCCGATCGCTTCTTCATTAGAAAAACCAGGAGCCCCGATGTCTGTGAAAGACGATCTCCTGCGTACGGAAGCGTACCCAGCGCCGCTCCCGTCGGCGGTCGAGTTCATCGAGACGCACATCTCATGGGTCTACCTGCTCGATGGCGACGTCTATAAATTGAAAAAGCCGGTCAGTCTCGGCTTTCTCGACTTCAGTACGATCGAGAAGCGACGAGCAGCGTGCGAGGCCGAAGTCCGGTTGAATGCGCGCCTCTCGCCCAGTGTGTATTGCGGTGTTGTGCCAGTCGGGCGATCGGAGGACCAGCGTTGCTCGATTGGCGGCACCGGACCGACTGTCGACTGGGCCGTGCACATGGTGCGCCTCGAGGAAGCGCGGCGAGCCGACCAGTTGCTCCTGCGTGGTCAACTCACGACGGACGCCATCGACGCGATCGCGAAACGGCTCGCTCAGTTCCACGCGACCGCGCGCTGCGACGCCGAGACTGCTCGCTTTGGGTTGCCCGAAGCCATCGCGATCAACATCGAAGAGAACTTCGCTCAGACGCGAGACGTCATCGCCGACTATGTCAGTCCAAAAGACGCCGACGAGATCGTGCGTTGGCAGTCGTCTTTTCTGCGCGAACACGCCGCGCTCTTCGAGCAGCGAATTGCCGCAAAACGCGTGCGAGATGGTCACGGCGATCTGCGACTCGAGCACATCTATCTCGACCGCATCGAGGCACCGATCATCATCGACTGCATCGAGTTCAACGATCGCTTCCGATTCGCCGACGTGTGCGCGGACATCGCCTTTTTGTCGATGGATTTGGCAGCGCACGGCAGGGTCGATCTCTCGGAACGATTGCTCGCGCAATATGCTCGCGAGGCCAATGACTTCGACCTCTATTCCGTCGTCGACTTTTACGAGAGCTACCGTGCGTTCGTTCGGGGAAAAATCTCTGCGATGGTCGCGGCAGACGACGGGCTGGATGCGACCCTGCGGGCACGCGCCGCCCTCGAGGCTCGACGGTACTTCCTACTCGCACTGTCAGCCGATCGCCGCTCTCTGCTCCAGCCCGCGCTCGTTGCCGTCGGAGGCATCATCGCCTCGGGCAAGAGCACCATCGCCGATCGCATCGGGGCAGCCATGGGAGCACCCGTGATCGATGCCGACCGCACGCGCAAGGCGATGATCGGTGTCGAACCAACGCGTCCGATGCATGACGCTGCTTGGCAAGGCGCCTACGATCCGGTGTTCACCGAGCAGGTGTATGCCGAGGTGCTTCGTCGCGCCGAAGTGGTGCTCGCGTCGGGCAGGCCCGTCGTCGTCGATGCGTCGTTTCGGTCACGCGCGATGCGCGCCGCGGCGCGAGAGATGGCGTGCGCTCACAAGGTGCATTTCCGCTTGGTCGAATGTCATGCAGCGCTCTCTCTTTGTCGGGAGCGATTGATCGCGCGCGAGCAGGAGGTCGCCGTGTCGGACGGGCGCGGCGAGATCTTCGATGACTTTTGCGCGCGCTTCGAACCTGTCCTCGAGTTGCCAACCACAGAACACATCGTGCTCGATACGACGCGCGCCATCGAGCAAGCGGTGGGTGCGTTGTATGCGCACCTCGATACCTGGCCACTGGGTTTTGTGGCCTGATGAGCCTAGTTGCACGGCAAGAAAATGTCCGGCGCTTCCCATTTGCAACTGGTCGCGATAGTGCAGCCTGACGTTCATCACGCTTCAGAGAATACCCGCGGAGCCTCGGTTGATGAATCGCCCGAAAACACCGAACTGTCCCGCCCGTCCACCATTCTTGTCGTAGACGACAACGAAGCGAATCGATCGCTCGCGAAGCACACTCTCGAAGACGAGGGCTACCGGGTGGTGCTCGCGGCAGGAGGAGCGCTGGCGATTGCCGCGTTCGAAGCAGAGCAACCCGATTGCGTGTTGCTCGATGTGCGCATGCCCGAGGTCGACGGCTTCGCGGTTTGCGAGCGCATCCGCACTTTGCCTCGGGGCATCGAGACACCCGTCATCTTTCTTACCGCGCTTCGTGACGTCGACACGTTCGACCGCGCACTGCGAGCAGGCGGAGATGACTTTCTCACCAAGCCTGTCCGACCGACCGAACTCGTGGTTCGCGTTCAGGCGGCGCTGAAGTTGCGCCGGATGAGCGTCGAACTCCGTGAGCACTACGAACTCTTGAAACACCAACGCGACGCCTTGCTGCGCGTTCAGCTGCAGAAAGAGCGACTGATGGCCTTCGTCGTGCACGACCTCAAAAACCCAGTCAACTCGATGGACCTCCACGCGCAAGTCCTGTTACGCGAAAATGGCCTCACGCCCTCGGTCAGAGAGTCGGCAACGCACATCCGTACAGAAGCGCGCAACCTCACACGGATGATTCTCAACTTGCTCGATCTCAGCAAGGGAGACGAGGGCAGGCTGGTGCCAAAGACGTCTCAGGTGGACCTGCGAGAGCTCGCGGCCGAGGTCGTCACCGAGTTGGAAGTGACTGGGCAGAGTCGTGGTGTGAAGGTGCAGTGCGCCGTCGATGTCCCGATGATCGCGGCGGACGAAGATCTGCTGCGTCGAGCGCTCACCAATCTCCTCGAAAACGCCATTCGTCATGCTCCAACTGGGAGTACGGTCCGGTTGTCAGCGACGTCGCAGACGAACGCAACAGAGATTCGGATCGTCGATGCCGGGGCTGGGATCGCGCCCGAGTTGAGAGAAAAGATTTTCGATCCCTTCGTGCAGCTCGACGGTGGAAGCGATCATGCTCTCACCCGCAATGGTCGTGGCCTGGGCCTCGCGTTCTGCAAGCTCGCAGTCGAAGCGCACGGCGGGCAGATATGGGTCGAAGACGGCGCCCCGGGTGCCACCTTCTGTGTGAGGTTGCCCAATGAATCATGACGACAGCGCACGCTCCGAGCATCGCTACCTGCAGATTCTCGACACCGCACCAGACGCCATGGTCATCGTCGATCGCCACGGCAAGATCGCGTTCGTCAACCTGCAGACCGAGAAGCTCTTCGGATATGCACGTGCCGATCTTCTCGGCAAATCGTTGGAGCTTCTGATCCCTCAGCGCTTTCGCTCGGCGCACGGCGGCCACATCGCCCGCTACTTCAGCCAACCCAATACGCGCTCGATGGGATCTGGACTGGAACTTTTTGGCCTCCGCATCGATGGCACCGAGATGGCGATCGAGGTGAGTCTCAGCCCCCTCGAAACGGAGGACGGCACACTGGTGTCAGCAGCGATCCGCGACATCACCGAGCGCAAACGCATCGAGGCGGTCGCGAAGCTCAACGCGGACCGTTTGGCGAGCGCGGTCGACAGCATCCAAGACGCGTTCGCACTGTTCGACGCCACAGATCGTCTCGTTCTCTGCAACAGTGTGTACCGGCGTCTCATCGGCGAGTCGGTGAACGGACCTCTCGTAGGCAGGACTTACGAAGAGCTGCTCGATGGGTGGCTGCTCGATGTCGAGTTCTCGGATGACGCCGAGAGACATCGTTTTCGCGAAGAGCGTCTCGCGCGACGCACCGACGCAACCAGCACGTTCGACGTTCGAATGCGCGACGGCCGAAGCCTGCGCGTGGTCGATCGACGCACCGCGGAAGGTGGAATCGTCAAGACGATCTGGGATCTGACCGACGACGAACGTCAAGCCAAGGAGCTACGCGCAGCCCGGACTGCCGCCGAAGCGGGCAGCGCCGCAAAGAGCGACTTCCTGTCGTCGATGAGTCACGAGTTGCGCACGCCTCTCAATGCGATCCTCGGTTTCGCTCAGCTCTTGCAGCGCGACAAGAAGGAGCCGCTATCACAGCGTCACATCGATCGGGTCGACCAGATCCTCAAGGGCGGAGAGCATCTCTTGCGCCTCATCGACGACATTCTCGACCTCTCTCGCATCGAGGCTGGGGGTGTCTCCATATCGACCGAGCCGGTCAGCGCACTCGAGGTTCTCCAGGAGGTGAGGGCGACTCTCGCTCCGACCGCAGCGCGTGCCGGAATTCACATCGATCTCACGCCACCGCTGGTTGAGGTTCCGATGATTGCGGCCGACCGGACGCGCTTCGCACAGATCCTCATGAACTACGGCTCGAATGCGATCAAGTACAACCGACCCGGCGGTAGAGTGACGTTCACACTCTCGGTCCCCAGTCCCGACTTGGTGCGTGTGACTGTCGCCGACACGGGGATGGGCATCGCCCCCGAAAAGCAGGACAAGCTCTTTCAACCGTTTCAGCGAGCTGGGCAGGAGACAGGACCCATCGAGGGAACTGGGATAGGGCTCACCATCACCAAACGCCTCGCCGAACTGATGCTGGGCAGTGTCGGATTTCACAGTGAGCCATCGCAGGGCTCGGAGTTCTGGGTGGAGATGCCGGTGTACGCATCCGATGCCCAGTCAAGCGCAAAACCAGCGTCGCCCGCTGCGGGGCTTCGTCTCGACGGCAAGCGACGCGCTCTCGTCCTGTATGTGGAGGACAACCCAGCCAACGTGAGCTTCATGAAAGACTTGCTCTGCAGCTTCGAGGGCATCGAGCTGGTCTCCGCTCCCACTGCGGAGATGGGCGTCGAGCTCGCCCGTGGAAGACTGCCGCAGGTGATCATCATGGACATCAACCTGCCTGGAATGAGCGGTCTCGATGCGCTCCATGTTCTTCGCGGATGGCCTGAAACGAAGGCCATTCCTGTCATCGCGTTGACGGCAGCTGCGTCCGACCGAGATCGCGAGCGCGGCGAGCGAGCAGGGTTTTATCGCTACCTCACCAAGCCAGTGAAGGTTGCCGAACTAGAAGACGCGCTTGGGGCGCTTCTCGCGCGATAGTCTCACGAGCGCCACTTCAGGAATGCTTGCCTCGTCCCACGAATGCGAGAAGCGACTTCTGATCCGACTCGCCGATGTGGTCCTCGATCCACGCGTAGATGGTGTCTTCGTGGCGTGCGTGAGCGCGAAGTTCCTCGACGAAAGCTCGGGCAACTTCGATGCGCACGATGTGCAATTCGATTCCTACTCCCAGCTCCGCGAGTCGCGCGCGGATGTGTTGGTGCTCCGCGAGAATCGTGCGTGCATCGCGTTCGCGCGCCCGGAGCAGCGCTGGGATCAGGAAGTTTTCCTCTGCTTCGAGATGCAAGAGCAGGCTCGACTCGAGGTCGGTCCAGACACTCAGAATCTGCTCCTGATCGTTGGACTCGAGTACGACGACCAGACGCTCCAAAGTGTTTTCGAGTCTGGTGTGATCTGCCAGTAGCTTGTCGCGAACAGAAGCAGACAGCAACGTGGGGTCGGCGTGCATGATGTCTACATGGAGCAACCTCTGTGCCGCCACTTCTGAGCGCGCTGGTGCGAAAACCAGCCTCCAAACACTTCGATCACACGCCAAACCTGCGCACGCATGACGATGTTGCACGCCTTCATGTTAGGCGTGGCCAGAGCGGACGTCTTTGCCGGTCAGTCCGTACTCGTGGAGGCGGTACTGGATCGTGCGCACGCTGATGTCGAGGAGCTCGGC
>JAYVXK010001211.1:0-9621 GCA_043785265.1 Myxococcales bacterium
GACCCAGCGAGCGTGATGGCCAAAGCCAGCGAAAATCCCAGAGCGCGGCGCACGAGAGCAACTTATCACGACGCATGGCATGAGCAGATCGAAAGGTCGGCTACCCGTAGTAAGAATCCCCCGTGCTCCGAGATACGCTCTTTCGCACGTGGGACGACGCGTGGGTCGTTCACATGGACGAACACGTGATCGTGGTCGCCAAGCCCGCAGGCGTCGCTTCGCAGTCGGCAGATCCCGAGTTGCCGGACGACGTCCCACATCGCCTCGGCAAGTGGCTCGAGGCACGAGGCGAGGCGAGCAAGCTAGGAGTGCATCAACGACTCGATCGCGAAACGAGCGGAGTGATGATTCTCTCTCGCAGCAAGGTGGCGAGCGCAGCACTGGCAAAGCAGTTCGAAGGTCGCGATGTCGAAAAAAAGTATCTCGCGTGTGTCACAGGATGGTCGCGTCGCGATGCTGTCCTCGATGACTTGCTCGCGCCAGGTGACGATGGACGGGTCGTCGTCGCAAAACGTGGTGATCGCCGCGGAAAACAGGCAAAAACGCGCGTGCGATTGATCGAGCGATCGGGTGATCGGTGCAAGCTCGAACTTGTCCTCGAGACTGGACGCACGCACCAAGCACGCGTCCAGCTGGCGCACGCACGGGCCCCGATCGCAGGAGATCCGGTCTATGGACCGAGCGCGCGCGCACCGAGGTTGATGCTGCACGCGAGCGCGCTCACTCTCACGCACCCAAGCGGTCGACGCGTGACGTACCACGCACCTGCACCAGCAGAGTTCGCCTCGTGGATCGCGAGCGGCGATGGCGACGACCGGATCTATCAAGATGCTGATGCACTCGACCGCGCACTGTCACGAGCCGCACAACGGCGATGGTCGCTCGCGCACTCGCCAAACGGCTCACGACACACCAACGCATTTCGACTCGTCAACGAAGAGGGCGACGGTCTGCCAGGACTCGCCGTCGACGTCTACGACGACTGGCTCGTGGCTCAACTCTACGGAGATCGCCCATGGCGAGCGCGCATGATCGAAGCGCTCGGTCGCACCGGAGCGCGCGGCGCTTACCTCAAAATACGGCCAAAACAAGCCAATACGCTGGTCGACACGCGCAAAGAAGACCTCGCGCCCAAACTGCCAGTCTTCGGCGAGAGCGCGCCCGATGAGTTTTCGATCGATGAAGAAGGCGTGCCCTATCTCGCCCGACTCGGTGATGGCCTGTCGACTGGCATCTTCCTCGACCAGCGCGCGAATCGTCGGCGCATCCGAGAGACGGCAAAGGGCAAGCGTGTGCTCAATCTCTTTGCGTACACATGCGGGTTCACCGTCGCCGCTGCGGTTGGTGGCGCACGCGCAACCGTGAGCGTCGATGCGTCGATGGCCGCGCTCGAGCGGGGTCGTGCGGGGCTCGTCCACGCGGGCGTCTCGCTGGGTCCGGCGCACACATTCGTCGCCGATGACGCATTTTCGTGGCTCGCGCGAGCCGCGAAGAAGGGCGAGAAGTTCGATCTCGTCATCGTCGATCCTCCTAGTTACTCGGTCACCAAAGCACGCAGATTCGTTGCCGAGAGCGACTACGCAGAGCTCGCAGCGCTCGTCTTGTCTGTGATGGCTCCGCGCGGCGAGATGCTCGCGTGCACGAACCACCGCGGCATCCGGGCCGCGAAGTTTCGCCGCGTCATGTTCGACGCTCTCCGCTTGGCCAATCGCGAAGCCGCGCAGGTAAAAGACTTACCGTCGCCGCACGACTACCCCGCGCAAGAGTCGCACTTGAAGAGTGTCTGGGTGACCCTCCGCTAAGAAACACGCGGCCGACTGTAAGGTCGCGCTCATAGCGCCCGTTCAAGCACCAACGGAGGCAACGATGGGCACGCGAATCTGGCTATTTATTGCGATATTGTTGATGCTGGCAGGCTGTGGTGGTGGCGGCTCGCTCGGATCTTTCTCGAGCAAATCGGCGACCTCCTCAGGCGGAAATTCGCCATCACCGGCGTACGCGTCGCGGGAGAGCGCAGCTCCTGGCTATGCACCTTCGTCCACTGCGACGAGCGCTGGCGCAGGGAGCGATTTTCGCGCGCTAGAGACTCGCAACGAGGCGCCTCCGACGACTCCAGAAGCGCGAGAGCGTCCGGGGCTCGGTACACAGTGGGGTGAGTCGCGCGAGTCGCGAGTCCACGACGTGACGTTCGTGCGCGCCGACACGGATCGCCCCTTCGCGGTCGCGGCGCTTCACTACAACGATCTCGCTGGCGTGCAGTCGCTCGCAGCGTTTCATGATTCGAGGACCGGACATTTTCGCGAAGTTCCCAGTGGTGGCGGTGCGATCAGCATCTCGATCCGCGACGCGAACGGCTCGCCTCTCGAAGCTCTCAAGACTGGCGAACGCACGTATGTGATCGGACAAGAAGGCGAGCGCTATTCGATCGTGCTCACCAATCACACCAACCACCGCTTCGAAGCCGTCGCGACGGTGGACGGACTCGACGTGGTCAACGGGCAAGTCGGCACACTCGCCAATCGCGGCTACGTGCTCATGCCCTTCGCGACCCTGGAGATCGACGGGTTTCGTCAAAGCCACGACGCTGTCGCAGCGTTTCGGTTTGCTCGCGTGTCTGATTCGTACGCCGCGCAAACCAGCGGCGATCGCAATGTTGGTGTCATCGGCGTGGCGTTCTTTGGAGAGCGCGGCGACGCGTTCGAACCCTGGAACCAAGACGACCTCGAGCAACGCGACACCGCGAGCCCCTTCCCGGCGGCAGATCCCCGCTTCGCTCACCCTCCACACTCCTGAGCGCAACTCGAGATCGCATGACCCGGCGGCACTTGTCGTCGGGTCTTTGCGTTTGTCCCCTATACTCCCGCGCGTGCGCATCCTCTTCGTTGCTGTTGCTCTGTGCGTCGCGTGCGGAGGGGACGACACCGTTCAGCCCGTCGACGCCAGCATGCCCGACACGAGCATCGCCGACACTTCTGTTCCGGACACGACAGACGTTCTGGTGGCAGATGCAGCGCCTGACAAAGTCGTGTGGGCGCACTCGGCAACCAAACTGTATCGATTCGATCCCGACAGCCACGCGCTCGGTTTGGTGGGAACGTTTTCGTGCGCGGTCGACCAAGTGTTCAACATCGCCGTGAACGAAAAGGAGCAGATTTACGGCGTGACGTCGCAAGGCCTCGTGGCCATCGATGGCAAGAGCGCCGCGTGTTACCCGATTGCTTCAGGGGTCTATCCGCACTCGTTGGCGTTCGTGCCAAAGGGAGTTCTTGATCCCGATCGCGAGGCGCTCGTTGGTTACCGCTATGCACAATACATTCGCATCGACGAGACCACCGGCGCACAAACTCCCATCGGCGCGTTTGCTCCCAACGGGTTGAATCAGCAGTTCACCGTCTCTGGCGACTTGTTCGCGCTTCCGGGTGGGCATCTCTTCGTGACGGTGACGGCAGGCCCTGCTGGTGATCAGTTGATCGAGGCGGACCCTAAGACCGGTAAGGCCATCAAGGTCGTGGGAGATACTCATGTCCTCGCGCTGCTTGGACTCGGGCAATGGGCGGGGATGGGTTATGCCTTCAGCGCCGAGGGTCGCGCGTACGCACTCGGCCTCTCGGACGGAGGCGCAGTGCAGGTCTATCCGTCGTTGGACGCCAGCGCAGACGCTGAGACGATCTCGTTCACAGGCGCGGGCGTCACCACACGCGCGCCCATAAATTAGCCTACTTGAGACGAATCGTGGCGCCCCACCAATGGTGCCCGTTGCCCACCGAATGAATCACATACGGCGCGACGCCGGCACCCGGCTTGCCATTGAGCTTGATGGTTAGTTTTGCGGTCTGACCCGCATTGATGGTCGTCTTGTCGAACGAAAAACTCAAGGTGTTGGCTTCGCCGATGCGACCGCTGATCTCTTCGGTGGAGAGACTCCAGTCTGTGGTGACGCCGTCTGCATAAGCCACGACATCGAACGCGATGCTCTCGCCGACACTCAGGAAGACTTCCTGTTTGCCCGCTTCTGGGGCCACGTTGAAATAGACTTCGCTCTTGGGTTGAATCACGCACGGGTCGTGTCCGGATCGTCCACTCTTGTTCGACCAACCGCGTTGCACGTTGAAGGTGCTCTCGGTCATCTGCGTGAACTCCCATGGGTAGTCGCAGAGATCGCCCACCTCATCGCCGAAGTACCAAAGGCCGTAGTCCTGCATCACGTATCCGCGGTCTTTGCCTGGATGCGCATCGGTGGCGGCTTCGATCAATTCGTGACTGGCAGCGAAGGTCGTATAACCCTCGCCCGAGCAGCGGGGCTCGATGGCGTAAGCCGTCTCTACTGCCTTGCCTCCACCCTTGGGTGTGAAGGGAGCCGAGTAGTGATACGCGCCAAACGATGAGCAGCTGTTGCCCCCAAACGTGATGGTGGTGCTCTGAGGAAAATAGATTTGATAAATGGTTTGGTCATCCGGAGGCGGAAACTCGCCGGTATCGATGTGGTCCTGGATGAACTGCACCACCGTGCTGCCCTTGCCGTCTTGAGTGTCTGTGAGTTGCGTGGGCGCAGGAGAACCAAGCACGACATGTCCTGCGCCAGTGCCGGGACCGATGCACGGAGATCCCTTGGGCATCACGCAATACTCGGCCGTCGACTCTGTCCACCAGGGCGTGCTGGTGATGGTGTCTCCGAACTTTTGGAGCCGCGCAACGAGGCCTGCGTCATCGCCTTGGAAGGTGATGGTGACCACCTTGATGGAGGTCAAGAGCGCGCCACCGAGATAGTCGACTCCGACGAATCGAGCATAAGGAGTGAGCGGAAACAGCGAACTGTCGTGCCCCGTGTCGACGTAAGCGTCGGCGACATCGACCGCAGTTGCGGCGTCTGCAACGTCAGGCGCGCTCCCGTCTGTTGCTGCATCGAGCGGCGGTGCAACAGCGTCATCGCCGCTGCACGCGACGAGCCACGCGGGCGCGAGAGCGAGACTCCAGAGTGTGCGTCGTCGCATGCGCGCATTGTCGCCCCGATGGAGTCGACCCTCCAGACAAATGTGTTGGGTCGCATGCGCGCCGACGCTCACTCGCGACACGGATTTCACGTTGCCGCGATGTTGCTGGACTTCTCAACGACCGAGCGTAGCGTCGAGACACTAAGCCGGACGCGAAGTCCGAGCCTGGAGGCACTATGTTTGGCAACCAATTTTTTGGGCAAGCAAGCAAGCAAGCAAGCGGTAGCGAAAACCTCGACCGAGCGACCTTTCGCTTTCCCGCTGATGCTTCCTTACTTTGCAACCACGGCTTGCTCGTCGAGCAGAGCTGACATCGTTCAGCGTCAGAGCGAACCGTTATCATCTCTCGGAGCGAATACATTGATCGCCGACGGAAATGAAACGGCGGCGGCCGCGTTTGATGCGATCGATCCCGTGGGGGGCAACCCCATCACAAATTTGATTGTGGGTTTCAATCCGATCACTGGCCATGACACCGCGCGATGGGGTGTTTCCAGTAATCGCGGTCTTTCCTGGGCTGTGCACGACACCGCCGGGCCGATGCTATACACCTTCCCCTCGATCGCTCCGTCATATCCGCCGGCGACCTTCCACAGCTGGTACGCAGACACAAATGTTGCCGGTGTCGGAATTCGGAATGACGTCGTCTTCGTGTCCGCAGTGATCAGCAACAAGAACACGTCTGACGTTGGTCTCGCGCTTTCGGTCGACGGCGGCAATACATTCGCTTCCGCTATTCGCGTGAATAATCCAGAGAACGGCGCGAACACTATCGACAGCCCGAAGGTAGCCGGAAATGGGGTGGGCAGTGCTTGGGTATGGTGGTACTCGGCGCCCGCAGGACTCGCAGGATCGGGGAATTATTTGAGGCGTATCGCGATAAGCGGCTCCACGCTCACGCCCGATTCACAAATCGATCTCACGGGCGTCTTGAGGGTGCCCACTGCACAACACGCCGCGCTCGCGGTAAGACACGATGCTGTTGGAGATACCATCTACTTGGTCTACTCAAATGTTGGGGCGGGCCCAGCAGATTGCACTCAGCCACCTCCGGCGGGTGCTCAAGGTCAGACGGTTCATGCGATTTGGTATCTGTCTGTGATGAGCCCCAGTCAGACGTGGACACACTACACGATGGCGGATGATCCCGAGTGGCCGCAGTGCTTGACAAATCAATACAATGGCCAAAATCGATGGATTCCGGAGATCGCCTACGATTCTACGAGTCAGAGGTTGGTTACCGTCATCAATCAGTCTCAGCGCGATTCGGCCAACAACAAGGTCGGCACGCGAGCGATGGTGCGGCAATTTCCAAATGCACTTGGGCAAAACGCCTTCGATCTTTGGATTCCAGTTTGCAACCCGCAGATATGCCCGAACCCTACGGCCCAACCTTGTCTGATAGAAGGGCGGCTACCTGTCGGAGAGTCGTTCTGCAATCAATATGGGGTCGAAATCGCCGCAACATCAATCGGTGGCGGCGCGAGCAGAGCCGCCGTGGCGTGGCATGACACGCGAGATTCAATCTCTCCGATGCCTCCCCCGCCAGGGCCATCACCGCCAGTACTGAATCTACAAGCGAGCATCTGGGGCGCGTCATTTCGGCCGGGCACGCCGAAGGATCATGCTCCACAGACCCAGAGCCGCATTTCCTCGGGCGCTGGAGTGCCGTGGACGCAGACTGGTACCGTAGGAAACACGGCATGGGGTGACTACGAAGGAATGTGCGCGGAGAACGGTCTCTTCCATGGATTTTGGGGCGACGACCGAAGCGGAAGCACTACTCCGCAGGTCTACACCGCATCGTTTGGACCATGAGGCCCGCGATGCTAACGGCGGCCGTCGCTTTGTGTTCGGCGTGTGGTCGAGAACCAGCAAAAGTAACGCCATCCGACGCAGGCGATGCTGCCAACATCAGTGATGCGTGCGTGCACGTGTACAACATCCTAGGCTCGTGCGTGGATCCTCCCATGTGCGTTCCGCCCTGCGCGGTTGAAGGGGGGCTTCCCTATGTTGGTTGCGGCTGTTTCTCCGGCAAACCGGTAAAATCCGATTCCTGCTTTTATGCCACTGAACCTACCGCAGGAAATCAGAGGTGCCTTCTCGACGGCGGTGGTGACCAGTGAAAATTTGGGTATTGGTCTTGAGCATTCTGGGCGGAGCTGCGTGCGGCAATTCGGTGAGTACCTCGGATGCCGCAGCTGACAGCGGGCGTGCTGATGCGTCGGAAGCTGGCGACTCCGCGACAGACGGACCGTCGTGCGCCAACCTCAAACAGGCTTGCGACATACTCCCTTGTTGCAGTCCCCTCTCCTGTGCGTCGACGATTGGTGGTGACAGCGCTGCCCCGGATACTTGTCGATAGCCACGGTTGGTAGACCATAGGTGCACCATAGCCATCAGCTAGCGATCGAGCTGATCGAGATGCACACGCGGGCCCTGAAATTTGCCGCGAACGGCGATCGGATACGCGACCACGATGAGCGCAACGACCGCAGCGATGGTCACGCCAAAGTCCACATTGGGTGGCAGCGCAAAAACCACCACGACTGCGATCGACCAGAGTCCGGCAAGCAAGGCGATGGGAAGACCCAACTTGCCCAAGTGAAAAGGACCAAGGCGTTTCCATTTTCCACGCATGCGCGCGACCGCGCCGAGCACGATCGGAATGCCATAAGACACATAGAGCGCAGTGGTCGCGAGCGAACTCACCGCGAGGAAGGCATTGTCTCGCCATGAAAACCCAAGCACGAGCAGTGCTGGCACGACCGTCGCGACAGCGACCGCGATCGTCGGAGACTTGTAGCCAGTGCTGACTCTCCTCAGCGATGCAGAGAAGGGAAGGCCTCCGTCACGCGAGAATGCAAACACAGTGCGCGAGAGACTGGTCACACTCGACAAACCGCAAAACCACATCGCCGCGATCGCAGCGCCCATGGCCGCGTTTCCTGCGCGCGCGCCTAGAGCATGACGCATGACATGCAACGCTGGCTGAGAAGCAGACGCCACACCAGGCAAGTCATCGATCGCAAGAGTGATCGCGCAAACGAGCGCATACCCCGCGATCGCGCTGACCAGAACGGCCGAGACGATTCCCCACGGTGCGCGTCTCGCCGGGTCGCGCGTCTCTTCGCTCGTGTGCGCGGACGCGTCGAAGCCAGTCATGGTCCACATCCCTAAGGTAAGCGCGTTGGCAAAACCTAAGGCATAGGACTGATCTGGGCGAGTGGTGAAACCAGTCTGCGCGAGAAAGGAGATCGGTTGCGCGCGACCAAACCCCAAGAGAAGGCCCACGAGCAGCGCGACCCCCACGAGGTGCACCGTGGCAGACAGATCATTGAGCCTACCCACGAGCTTGATGCTCAGCGCGTTCAGCGCACCATGCGAGAGCGCAATCACCCCAAAAATAGGCAAGATCGCAGCATTCGAGAGGCCTAAGGTCGGCGCGAGTGTCTTGGCGCACCCATAGTCGATGGCAGCGACGATCGCGATCTGACCGACGATGTTGATCATCGCGACGATCCATCCCCAACCAGGTCCACCAAGGATGGCGGACCAATGGTAGAGCGCGCCCGCAGTGGGAAACGCACTCGCAAGTTCGGCCATGGCGAGCGCGACTATTAGAGTGCCCACACAGACGATGGGCCAGCCAATGCCAAGACCAGCAGGTCCGCCGCCACCGATGCCGACGTCGTAGGTGGTGACGATTCCCGTCAGGACACTGATGATCGAAAACGACAGGGCGAAGCTCGAGTACCCGCCCATCGAGCGCAGTAACTCTTGCGCATACCCAAGCCGAGACAACTCATCCGCCGCCGCGCGATCGTCTCTCGATTCCATGATGTAACCCTAAGGAGCGGGAACGGGAGCGGGGACGGATACGGGAGCGGGAGCGGGGACCGGGGACGGGAGCGGGGACGGGGACGGGGACGGGGGACGGGGACGGGAGCGGGGACGGGGACGGCGACGGCGACGGGAGCGGGGAACGGGAACGGGAACGGCGACGGGAGCGGGAACCGGCTAGAACGAGCCGCGAACGAGCATGCCGCCGAGAGTCGGGCTCAGCGTCCAACCCGTTTTGCCATCATGAGACTTGGGTGCGGTGAAGAGCACGATTGCGCCACCAACCAGCGCAGCACCGCCGAGCACGAAGCCGACCGTGGAAATGAGCGCTTCGCTCTCCGCACTCGATCGGAGTCCGGGTCCGCTTGGATCAAAACACTTGGTGGAGTTTGCGTCGCACTTGCCGTCGGTATTCGACGCGTGCCAGTCCGTCCCCGCCATGACGCCAAACACGCTGCCGAGCCCCACGCCAACGACACCCGCACCCATCATCACGATCCCCGCAATGCGTTGCCCACTCCCATCACTCGCAGTCGACGGATTCGGACTCGGACTCGGACTCGGATTCGGAGACGGAGACGGATTCGGACTCGGAGACGGATTCGGAGTCGGCACAGGGTTAGGGATCGGGCTAGCAGCACCTAAGTCTTCCAGCTTAGGAATCGTCACTGTCGCGGCGCCCTTCTGCCCATCGAGTTGGACTGTCTGGTCGACCGCCTTCTTCCCCGGTGCGCTCGCGCGGATTGTGTGCGGGCCGCCGTCCGTGGGAATCGCAACACCAAACAGC
>JAYVXK010001212.1:0-9621 GCA_043785265.1 Myxococcales bacterium
ATTCTCGCTGCTCGATGCACAAGAGCGTGCAACGCTTGCTGAGCGTGTCGACATCGTCGCGCTCCCGGCTGCCACCACCATCTTCGACGTCGGCGATCCAGGCGACTCGATGTACATCGTGCGCGCGGGCGTCGTCGAGATCTCGTTCAAGAACGACACGGGCGACAAGATCGTCCTCGAGACCGCGCGCGTGGGGGACTTCTTCGGAGAGATCTCTCTGCTCGACAACGGTCCACGGACCGCAACTGCGATCGTGACCGAAGCGCTCGACGCGATCGTCGTCGACCGTGGCGATCTCGATGAGCTCATGCGGCTGAAACCAGCCACCGCGATGGACCTGCTCAGCGCAACAGGCAAGCGCTTGCGCGAGACGTCCAAGCTGCTGAGGCACACGGCTTCGCGCAACGTGAACGAAGAAGAAGAAGACAAGCGATCGCGCCTGATGAAGGTCGCCGATTGGATCAGCGATTTTTCAGGCAGCTTGCCGTTTTTGTTCATTCACCTGGGTGTGTTCTTCGTGTGGATCATCCTCAATGTTCAGCCGCTCGTGCATACGCGAATCGGCGGCTTCGACCCGTTTCCTTTTGGCCTGCTGACGATGGCGGTCTCACTCGAGGCGATCGTGCTCAGCGTCTTCGTGCTTTTGAGCCAAAATAGGCAGGTTGCGCGCGACCGGTACCGCAACGACATCGAGTTCAACATCAACTTGAAGGCAGAGCTGCAGATCGCTCACATGCATCAAAAAATCGACGAGATGCAGGTGCGAATTCTCAAACGGCTCGACCATCTCGAGAAGAAGTGACGGCCCATCCGCTGGCGGCGTAGTCAACACCAGCGGACGTGGATCTCGCTGTCTGCGCGTAGTAGGCAGTGGCCCACATGTCGAACGGCAACGACGCTCCCCCGCCCACTCCCACCAGTCCGAACCAGCGCGTTCCGGTGAGCATCTCCGACGAGATGCAGAAGAGTTATCTCGATTACGCGATGAGTGTGATCATCGGTCGCGCGATCCCAGACGTGCGCGACGGCCTCAAGCCCGTGCACAGGCGCATTCTTTATGCGGCCTACGAAGCGGGTCTCACGCCCACGAGCGGCTTCCGAAAGAGCGCGACCATCGTCGGCGACGTGCTCGGCAAGTACCATCCGCACGGCGACTCGAGCGTCTACGACGCGATGGTGCGGCTCGCGCAAGACTTCTCGATGCGCTACCCGCTCATCGACGGACAGGGCAATTTTGGCTCGATCGATGGCGATCCCGCGGCTGCTTATCGTTACACCGAAGCGCGCCTGTCGCGGGTCGCGATGGAGTTGCTCGCTGACATCGACAAAGAGGCGGTCGACTTCGCGCCCAACTTCGATGACCGGTTGCAAGAGCCGACGGTGCTTCCGTCGCGCGTGCCGAACCTTCTGATCAACGGCACCGGCGGTATCGCGGTCGGCATGGCGACCAACATTCCGCCGCACAACATGGGAGAGATCGTCGACGCGACGATCCATCTCGTGAAAAATCCAACGGCGCCGATCGACGACATCATGCGCTTCGTGCCGGGACCGGACTTTCCCACGGGAGGCTTGATTTACGGCCGATCTGGGATCGACGCGTCTCAGCGAACCGGACGCGGCACCATCATCATGCGTGCGCGCATCACCGTGGAGCCCATCAGCGGCAAGGCCGACCGCGAACAACTGGTGGTGACCGAGTTTCCCTATCAGGTGAACAAGGCGCGCGTTCACACCAAGATCGACGAGCTTCGCAAAGACAAAAAGATCGAAGGCATCGTCGAAGGGCGCGACGGCGTCCGCGATGAGAGCGATCGAGACGGCGTGCGCTTCGTGATCGAACTCAAAAAAGACGTGCTGCCGCAAGTCGTGATCAATCAGCTCTATCGAATGACTGATTTGCAGTCGACGTTCGGCGTCATCAACCTCGCGATCATGGGCGGTCGCCCCGCGGTGTTGAATCTCAAAGAGACACTGCAAGCTTTCGTCGATCACAGGCGCGACGTCGTCGTGAGACGCACCCGCTACGAGCTGCGTCAGGCAGAAGCGCAGCGCGAGATCGTCGAGGGACTCGGCATGGCGATCACCGAGGTCGACCTCGTGATCAAGACCATCCGCGAGAGCCGTGACTCGGATGAGGCCAAAATCAAGCTCTTGGCGCTCCCGCTGAAAGGCCTCGAGTCATTCGTCAAACGGGCTGGGCGACCCGAGAGCGAGATCGAAACCGCGAAGAAGCGCGGCATCTACAATCTCTCCGAGCGACAGGCCAAGGCGATCCTCGAGATGCGCCTCTCCAAGCTCACAGGACTCGAGACCGAAAAACTCGCGGCCGAGTACGGCGAGCTTTGCACCGAAATCGCACGTCTGCGGGGCATCCTCGCGAGCGAAGTCGTGCTGCGCGACGTCATCGTCATGGAGCTCGAAGAGATCCGCACCAAGTACGCCGACAAACGCAAGACGGAGATCGTCGACAACGAAGCAGAGATCAACGAAGAGGACCTGATCCAAGAAGAGGACATGGTCGTCACGATCTCGCACGCTGGTTACATCAAGCGAACGAGCACGAGCACCTATCGCGCGCAGAAGCGCGGCGGCAAAGGCAAGATGGGCATGGAGGCGCGCGAAGAAGACTTCGTCACGCAGCTGTTTGTCGCATCTACGCACGCTTACGTCTTCTTCTTCAGCGACAAGGGCAAGGTCTACGTCAAGAAGGTCTACGAGATCCCGCAGGCCACTCGGCAGAGCAAGGGCCGCGCGATCGTGAACTTCGTCGGAATGGAGCCCGGCGAAGGTGTCGCCGCCATCGTCGAGGTCCCGAAGATCGAAAAGGGTCAGTACGTCGTCACCGTGACGCGCGCAGGTCAGATCAAAAAGACCGAGCTCGACGAGTACGAAAACTTCCGCGAAAAGGGCATCATCGGCGTCAAGATCGAAGACGGCGACAAGTTGCTCAGCGCTGCGCTCACCGACGGCACGCGTGAACTCATGCTCGCAACGAAAATGGGACAGTCGATTCGCTTCAGCGAAGAGCAAGTGCGTCCGATGGGTCGAGCGACCATGGGCGTCAAAGGCATCGAACTCGAAGATGGTGACGCGGTCGTGGGTCTCACGGTGAGCGATCCGACGCGCATGTTCGTGCTCGCGCTGTGCGAAAAAGGCTTCGGCAAGCGCACGCACTGGGACGAGTTTCGGTCACAACATCGTGGCGGCAAGGGCATCATCTTGATCGATGCGAGCGACCGCAACGGACCCGTGGTCGACGTGCGACTCGTGGGTGAGGCCGACGAATTGATGCTCATCACCGACAAGGGCCAAACGTTGCGCACGCGCGTCGCGGAGATTCGCGAGACGGGTCGCAACGCGCAAGGCGTCAAGATCATGGCCGTCGAGGATGACGAGCGCGTCGTGGCGATGGAGCGGCTCGCAGAGAGCGGCGAAGTCGAAGGCGGCGAGTCGATTCCACCGCCCACTGGCGAGACCGTGCCGCCTCCCGAGGGCGAACTGAACTGACGTGGCGACTCTTCGCGCACGCAAACGCACGCCCGAAGAAGCGCGCGCCATGCTCGCAGTGCTCGCCGAAAGACACCCGGACGCTCACTGCGAGCTCGACCACAAAAACTCTTTTGAATTGATTTGCGCGACTGTGCTCAGCGCGCAGACCACGGATATTGCGGTCAACAAGCTCACGCCCGCCCTCTTTTCAAGATATCCGAACGCGGCGTCGCTCGCGCGAGCCGATGTCAAAGACGTGCAGTCACTCATCGACCGCATCGGCATGTTTCGTCAGAAGGCGAAGAACCTCGTCGGTCTCGGCAAGAAGCTCGTCGAAAACCATGACGGCGAAGTTCCGCGCACGATGAAGGAGCTCCTCGTCCTTCCCGGCGTGGGCCGCAAGACGGCGAATGTCGTGATGGGAGTGGCGTTCGGTGCGCCAGACGGCGTGGTGGTCGATACGCACGTGCAACGCATCTCGCAGCGACTCGGCTGGACCAAAAAGAAAACACCCGAAGAGATCGAGATCGACCTCTGCAAGCTGCTGCCGCGCGAGGACTGGGATCGCACGAGTCACATCCTGATTTTTCAGGGACGACGCGTCTGCGAGGCCGAGCGACCCAAGTGCGCCGAGTGTCCGCTTGCTTCAGCGGCGGAGGGCGTCGCGTGCCCAAGCGCATTCCGCGCCGTCAAAATCGGGCGGAAACCGTTGCGTGATCGCGCTCGTCAGAAGAGGCCAGCCGCGCTCGCTGCCACACCAAAGAAGGCAGCCGTAGCCGAGCCAAGAAGAGCAAAGACGAAGCGCGCGTGAAATCGTGCGTCCATGATGAGTAGATCATAGCTCCCGGGAGCGTCGACGGCCAACTTGGTCTGCTTTATCCTCCGCGCCATGTCGCTCTCCAAGACTCCCGCATTCCAGGCGCTCTCTTCGCATCACGCGTCGCTCGCCAACACTCATCTTCGCGAACTATTTTCGAAAGACGTTGGCCGCTTCGATGCGCTCTCGATCGAAGTGGGTGATGTGTTCGTCGACTACTCGAAGCACCGAGTCACGGCAGAGACGATGAAGCTGCTGATGGCGCTCGCGCGGCAACAGAAAGTGGAAGAGGCCATCCGCGGAATGTTCGCGGGCGACAAACTCAACGGCACAGAAGGCCGCGCCGTCTTGCATGTGGCTCTGCGCAACAGGAGCAATCGTCCGATCATGGTGGACGGCAAAGACGTGATGCCGGACGTGAACGCAGTCTTGACGAAGATGCGAGGGTTCACGGATCGCGTGCGCTCGGGCGCGTGGAAGGGTCACACCGGCAAAGCGATCACGGATGTCGTCAACATTGGCATTGGCGGCAGCGATCTGGGTCCCGTGATGGTGACCGAAGCGCTCAAACCGTTCTGGAAAGGGCGAAAACAAGGCGAATCACCCATGCGCCCGCATTTCGTGTCGAACGTCGACGGCACGCACATGGCCGAGGCGTTGCGTGATCTCGATCCCGAAACCACCTTGTTCATCGTCGCGTCGAAGACCTTCACCACGCAAGAGACACTGACCAACGCCAAGACGGCACGCACTTGGCTGGTCGATAAATTCAAGAACGACGAGGCGGTCGCAAAACACTTCGTCGCCGTTTCGACGAACGCCAAAGAGGTCGCCAAGTTTGGAATCGACACAGCCAACATGTTCGAATTCTGGGATTGGGTTGGTGGTCGATATTCTTTGTGGAGCTCCATCGGACTCTCCGTCGCATGCACGATCGGCATGGATGGCTTCGAAGAGTTGCTCGCGGGCGCGCACGCGATGGACGAGCATTTTCGCACGGCTCCACTCGAAAAGAACCTGCCCGTCATCCTCGGCATGCTGGGCGTCTGGTACGTCAACTTCTTCGGCGCAGAGACGCACGCCATCCTCCCATACGATCAGTACTTGCATCGCTTCTCCGCGTACTTCCAACAGGGCGACATGGAGTCGAACGGCAAGGGTGTGGATCGCGAGGGTCATCGCATCAGCGATCACGCCACAGGCCCTGTTATTTGGGGCGAACCTGGTACCAACGGCCAGCACGCGTTTTACCAACTCATTCACCAAGGCACCCGCGTCATCCCTTGCGACTTCATCGCGCCGTGCGTGAGTCACAATCCGGCGGGTCAACACCACGACATCTTGTTGGCGAACTTTTTCGCGCAGACCGAAGCACTCATGAGAGGCAAAACCGCCGAAGAGGTTCGCGCAGAACTCGACAAGAGCGGGATGGCAAAAGACGCCGCCGACAAACTCACACCGCACAAGGTCTTCACCGGCAATCGACCCACGAGCTCGATCATGGTGCAGAAGATCACTCCGCGCGTGCTCGGTCAGCTCGTCGCGATGTACGAGCACAAGATTTTCGTGCAGGGCATCGTGTGGAACATCTTCAGCTTTGATCAATGGGGCGTCGAGTTAGGCAAGCAGCTCGCGAGCAAGATTCTTCCCGAGCTCGAAGGCGCGGCGGCGGTCACTTCGCACGATGGATCCACCAACGGTTTGATCAATCGCTACAAACGACTTCGCGGCTGAAAATCAGCCTTTTTCAAGAAAACGCTGAATCAGTAGCTCGGTCGCCGTGTAAGGATCGACTTCGCGGCGTTCGACCGACGCGACCGCTTCGTTGATCTCGGTCGCGAGCGCTGTGGTCGCGGCTTCGATGAGTGCTTCGCGAAGACTCTCACGTAGTTCGTCTGCGAGGCGCGCGTGTTTTCGGGCACGACCAGCTTCGGTGTTGTCGATCCATGCTTTGTGCATGGCGAGCAGCACTGCGAGAGCTGCGATGCCCTCCCCTCGCGTCGAGACGCACTTTTGGATCGGCGGCGTCCACACTTCGTCGTTCGTTTGAGAAGAGCCGCCGAGACCTGCTGTGCTGCCATGCACGGTGTGTCCGCGGGTCTTGCCGAGGGCGATCATGCTGTCGTGTCCTAGAGCGATCATGAGTTCGACATCGCGCACTGTGGAGTCGGCGCCGTCTTTGTCTGCCTTGTTGACGGCGAACACGTCTGCGACCTCCATGAGGCCCGCCTTGATGGCTTGGACTTCGTCGCCGAGACCGGGCGCCATCACGACCAGCGTCGTATGCGCGGTACGCGTGATTTCAAGCTCGTCTTGCCCCACTCCGACGGTCTCGACCAAGATGACATCGCAGCCAAACGCGTCCAGAACGCGCACCAGATCGCGTGCAGAGCGAGAGAGTCCGCCCATGTGACCGCGAGTAGCCACAGAACGGATGAACACGCCATCGTCGGTCGCGTGGCGTTGCATGCGAATGCGGTCGCCGAGGATCGCGCCGCCGGTATAGGGACTCGACGGATCGACTGCGATCACGCCCACGCTTTTGTTTTCTTTTCGAAAGACTTCAATGAGTCGATCGACCAAGGTCGACTTACCCGAGCCGGGGTTGCCGGTCACTCCAATGATCGTGGCGCGTCCAGTGTGTGGGAACAGATCCTTGAGGATCGTCGAAGCTTCCGGAGTCCGATCGTCGATGAGACGCATGGCACGCGCGGCCGCACGAACGTCATGTTGGAGAACGCGCTCCACGAGCGGGTGCATGAGACCGCGTATACCACGCTGACCAGTTGATGCGGAATCCGGCTTGAAAATGCCTACTTGATGGCGGCGATCTTTGCGCGCACCGCGGCCGCGTCCACGCCAGTCAGAGTGAGCGCTTTGTCGTAGGCCGTCTTCGCGGCAGGGCCTTCTTTGTCTGCCACGAGCGCGTCGCCATAGGCAACCCACGCCGCCGCGAGTGTCGGAAAGTCTTTGGTCGCCTTGTCGCCGTAGGCCTTGGCGCTGGTGCTGCGACTCGCCTTGATGCACGCCGCGCTCGCGTGCAGCAGCGGAGATGGGTCGGAGTGGTCGAAGCCATAGGCCGCTTGGTATTGCTCGAGAGCGAGATCGATTTCGCCTTTTTGTGCGTACGCGTCTGCGCCTAGCAGCTTCGCGGGAGCCGAATTGGCGATGATGCCGAGAGCGGTCGTCGACTCACGAAGCGCGTCGTCTGGTTTGTTCTCTGCGAGCCAAACTTTGCCCATCAGCACGTGCGCGTTCGCGTCTTGTGCAGCGCCACGTAGCGCTGATTCGGCTGCTTTTTGGGCATCTGCGGCGTGACCGAGCGAGAGTTGATCGGTCGCGAGCGCAGTCCACGCGAGGGTGAAGGTCGGCCGTTCACGTGTCGCGCGATCGAGCGCAGCAATGGCTTCGGGTCCTGGCGGGAGCACCCGACCGAGTCCGTACTGGGCATCTGGATTCGACGCGTCGATGTGCACGGCCTTCTTGAGAGCCTCGACGGCCAGATCGTGCCGACGGGTGATTTCGAGCAAGTCGCCAAGTGCCAGTTGCGCCTCGGATGAATTCGGATCCCATGCGATGGCTTCACGAAACGAAGCTTCTGCTTTCGTGTCGTCGAGATTGAGAGCCTCTGCCCGGCCCTCGGCGATTTTTGCCTCCACGGAGTGGTTGCCGCCTGCGAGCGCCAGCGCGGTCTCCGAGAGTGCCTCACTCCCGCGTTTCCAAAGCAGATGCGCTTCGGCGGTGCACGCGTGACCCGCGGCCGCGCCACCTGTTTGCGCGCCCACGACTTTGCAGGTGACGATCGCTTGCCCAAAGTCGCGTTTGTCGAGCAGCGACCGCGCGATCTCGTAGTGCAACTTGATCGCTACACTCGCCTCGTGCCCACTCGCGAGAGACGCGCCACGACGGAGCTCCGTGAGCGCGTCGTCAGTGTGGCCTGCGCGGCGAAGCGCACGACCAAGCGCGAGCGCCGAGGCTGGATCCATCGCGTTTTGGCGTGTGGCAGCCCGAAGCGGATCGAGAGCTGATTCTTGCGCGAATGCGGCGGTCGGAATCAAAACAGCGAGTCCGATGAGGCCGATTCGTGTGATGCGTGCAGACTGCATGTTGTGTCTCTACCACGATCTACCGCTCTCGGTCTGGACTGTCAGCGGCACGGGTAGGACGAGGCAAGTTCACTTTTCGATGCACTCGAGCGCCCAATGGGCGGCGCGGCGAACCACCTCCGATGGGTGAAACTTCGACGCTCTCTGCAGCGCGTCGGCGGCAGAGACGTCTTTGCGATTGCCCAAGACCAGCGCAGCGTTGCGCGCGAGGCCCTCGGGACCGGCGCGAAATAGCGGGCTGCCCTTTGCGACCTCGATGAAGCGCGCTGCCAGGTCGTCCGCAAGCAGGTCGATCAGCGTCATCGTCGACCAACGTTCGAGCGGTGCGAATGTGTCGGTTCGGGCTGCATGCTTTTGCCCATGCGTGAACGGGCACACCGTCTGGCAATCATCGCAACCAAACAAATGCTCGCCCACTCCTGCGCGCAGTGACTCCGGCACGTCCCCTTCGAGTTCGATGGTCAAGTACGCCACGCATCGACGTGCATCGAGCACGAATGGCCGCACAAAGGCGCCGGTTGGACACACGTCCAGACAACGCGTGCAGCTACCGCAGCGCTCACCCAGGTGCTGACGTCGAGCCTCCATCTGGGTGTTGGGATCGAGCGCGAGAGTCGTCACGACTTCGCCAAGCAACACGAACGACCCCTCGCCTGGCACGATCAGCAAACCGTTTTTTCCGATGAAACCGAGACCCGCTCGCGCCGCCCACGCGCGCTCCAGGATCGGCTCCTCGTCGCATAGCGGTCGAGCCTGCACGTCCTCACCCAGAGTGCGTACGAACGCGGCGAGCCTCCGAAGCTGCTTGCGCAGGCCGTTGTGATAGTCGTGTCCTCGCGCGTAGCGAGCGATGAGTCGAGACAGCGGCGCGTCTGTGGCTTCGTCTTCGCGTGTGCGCTGATAGCGTCGGGCCAGACAGATCACAGTCTTTGCCCCGAGCAAGATCTGGTCGGTGTCGACCCGCCGCCGAACTTCGACGTTCTGGGCCAAGTAGTGCATCTCGCCGTGCATGCCTTCGCGCAAAAACGTCTGATAGTGCTCGAAATCAGCCTCCAATGGATCGCTTGCGCTCGCAAAGCCCACGGTGTCGAAGCCAAGCATGGCGGCTCGGTCGATCACGCGCTGCTTGACGTCCGGAGACGACTTCGAGGCGGGCACGCGCGGCTCCATTTGGGCTAGGATGAACTGTCTACCTGGTGTTGACCA
>JAYVXK010001213.1:0-2955 GCA_043785265.1 Myxococcales bacterium
ACCACTCAGAAGCAACTCTTGATGTTTGGCGGTCACGACGACGGCGAGATAGGCAACGAGAATGACGTCTACGCGCTCGATGTTTCGACGCACGCATGGTCGCGTCTGCCAGGCGGCGACACCATCAACAAGCCATCGTCGGCGACTTGCGTGTTTGCGCCAGACTTCACCAACATCGACAAAAATGCGCCCGAGCGCAGGAGCGCGTTCGGGTTTGCGGCGCGTATCGATGGGCGCGGATTTGTCGTGGTTCAGGGTCAAGGTGACTGCGGTTTGCTAGGCGACACCTGGTGGTGGAGCAATGGCGCCTCCACTTGGACAAGCCTCAAGAGTACGCCGCTTGGCCTCTCGTGCCTCCGCACACAAACGACATGCAGCGGTCTCTGCGGCTAAGGGCCCACAGCCCTGAGGAGGATCAGTTCTCCTCCTCAGCCATGGCCATGGGGGAGGCTGGGTGGGGGCCCGGCGTTGCGAGCCGCGAAAGTGAGTTTCGTTAGCGTCCCGTTAGGGTGAAGACCCCATACTGGCCCCGTGCGAACACTCCCTTGTCTCTGCCTCGTCACTCTCTTCTTGTTGCCTGCCCAGCGCGCGTTGGCGCAAGAGCAGCGCATGAACGAGCAACAGGCGCTTCGCGCCGCGCAACTGTACGCACCTGATCTCGCGCTCGCGCATGCGCGTGAACGTGTGGCTGATGCAGAGATCGGTGTCGCGGGGACGTATCCCAATCCGAGCGTATTCGGCGGCAGTTCGACGCAAACCGCGCGACTCACGGCTGGTGTCTCTCTGCCGCTCATCTTTTTTGGACAACGTGGCTACGCGATGGACGCTGCACGTGCGGACGCAGACACCACACGCACCGAGACGCAAATCACGTGGGTCGACGTGCGCTGGGCGACGATTCGAGCGTTCGACGAACTGTGGCGCGCGGAGCATGTTTTTCTCGCGCGCAAAGACGCTGCGGCTCTCGTCATCAAGCTGGATACCGCCGTCGGCGGACGCGCAGAAGTAGGCTCAGCGCCGCAGATCGATGCGTTGCGAGCCCACGCGGAGAGACTCTCTGTCGAAGCCGATGCGATGGCCGCAGGAGCACAAGTGCGTGTGGCCGCCGCGGAGCTCGCGCGATGGACTGGGATCGCGCCAGACGTCGACCTTCGCGCAGAGGGAGATCCAAGCGCGCCGGATGTTCCACCGTCGCTCGCGACTTTGCTCGCTCAGGTCGGCACGAGTGTTCACGTCAAGCGCGAGGTCGACGATGCTCACGCGGCTCGGGCGCGAATCTCTCGCGAGCGAGCGCTCAATCGTCCCGCGATGCTCCTCGATCTCGCGGTGGACGCATTCGACCCGACAGTGCCGACCACGAATTTTCGCGGTCAGCTCGCGATCGAAGTGCCGCTCTTCAATCAACGAGGCGGTTACATCGATCGTGAGCAAGCGAACGAGGACGCGGCGATCGCGCGTCAACACATGGTGCTCACGCGCGTGTCGAGCGGTCTGACGGGCGCGTATCGCACGTACGAAGCGGCTCAGGATCGCGCAAAGGTGTTGACCACCACAGTCGTGCCTGCCTCGGAGATGAGCGTGCGCGCGATGCAAGATGCCTATGATTTAGGGCGATCCGCGCTGCTCGGTTTGCTGGACGCTCAGCGAGCGCTCGTCGCCACCCGGGTCGATGCCATCGAGGCGACCGCCGCATCCGCGAACGCATGGGCAGATGTCGAGCACGCCTTGGGTACACCATGAGAGCGACTCTCACAGTGCTGATCCTCGCGCTCGCTGCGTGCAAGCACGAAACTACAGGTCGCGACGAAGCGACGCCGCTCGAAGTGCACTGCGAGCACCCATTGCCCAGAACGATGGAGCGAACCATTGCTCTGCGGGGACGCATCGCTCCACCACCAGGCTCGGATGTGGCGGTCGCATCGCAAGTGCTCGGCAGAATCGCGCGGCTCGACGTGCACGAGGGAGATCATGTGGAGATCGGCACGACCATCGCGACGATCGACGACGCCCCGTCCCGCGATGCACTCAGTCAGGCGGACTCGGCCGTGGTGCAAGCCAGAGCGAATGTCGTCAACGCAGACGCATCGCTCGATCGCATCCGTGAACTCGTCAAACGCGGGATTGCCGCCAAGCAAGAACTCGACGACGCGGTCTCGCGTGCGGATCAAGCCCACGCAGCGCTGACCTCTGCGGCCGCTGCGTCCGATCTCGCGCGAAGAACACTGGGTCACGTGCAGGTCCGCTCGGCCTTCGCAGGTACGGTGACCCGTATTTTCAGGGGTCCTGGTGCCCTCGTCGACGGCACGGCGCAAACGCCCATCGCGCAACTCGCGGCGACGGATGCAGTCGAGCTGCTCGCAGATGTGACCGAGAGAGACCTGATGACACTCTTGGAAGGTCAGCCCGCACACGTCACTCTCACGAACAACGAGGTGTTCGACGGGCAGGTGCGCGCCGTCGGCACAGCGCTCGATCCGGCGACCGGTCTTGGCCTCGCGCGGCTCTCACTTGCCCTCAAGGCGACGCGTCCGCGTCTTGGCGAGTTTGGTGTGGCGAACGTCGTCATCGCGAAACGAGAAGTGCCGATGGCGATTCCGGAGACCGCGATCCGTGGTGCGATCGCCGACGGAGCCACCGTGGCGGTCTGCAAAGACGGGAAGGCCGAGCTTCGCAAGGTGATGTTTGGCGATCGTGACACCAGCTTCGTCGAGATCACGAGTGGACTTGCGGCCGATGAGACGGTCGCGATCGATCACGTTCTCGGCCTCGAAGACGGCACGCCGATCGCCGCCGCCAAAGCATCGCCATGATGGCCCTTGGTTGGTTGAAGCAACGCGCCGGAGCGGTCTGGCTCGCGACATTCGCGCTCGTGTTGCTTGGAGTGAATGCGTTGCGATCGATGCCGAGCGCGATCTATCCCGAGGTCGAGTTTCCGCGCATCGTCGTGGTAGCAAA
>JAYVXK010001214.1:0-9607 GCA_043785265.1 Myxococcales bacterium
CACCCAAGACGAATCCGTTCTTCCAACGCGCCGAGGTCACGCTCTTCACCGCATGGAAAGACGGTCGGCTCGTGGGTCGCTGTTCGGCATCGATTGATCGCGAGTACCTGCGCCTCCAAAAGGACGCGGATGTCGTTGGCGACACCGGCTTCTTCGGATTTCTCGACACCATCGACGACGCAGAGGTCACCCGTGCGCTGCTCGACAAGGCCAGCGCGTGGCTCAAAGCGCGCGGCATGAAGCACATGTTTGGGCCTGTTTCGTTGTACTTCAACGAAGAGGTCGGTTGCCTCATCGAAGGCTTCGAGTACCCGCCGAACTTGTCGATGGGGCACTCTCGTCCATACCAAGCCAAGCTCATCGAGGCCTACGGATGCGAAAAGGAAAAAGACCTTTTCTGCTGGCGCTACGACTCGACGATCGCTCTGCCAGACCGGGTGACCAAAGCATGGGAGCAAATCAAGAGTCTGCCCGAGGTCAAGTTGCGCAGCGTCGACACCTCGCAGATGCAACGCGAGCTCGAAGACATCATGGACATCTACAACGACGCTTGGTCGGGCAAATGGGGAATGGTGCCCGCGCTGCCGGACGAGATCAAAAAAATCGCCAAAGACATGAAGCTGATCATCGATCCAGACATCGCGTTCATGGCTGAAATCAACGGCAAAGCAGTCGGCATGTGCATCATGCTTCCGAACTTGAACGAAGCCATCGCAGACCTCAACGGCAAGTTGTTCAACTACGGGTTGCCGATCGGTCTTGGAAAATTGCTCTGGCGCACGAAGGTGAAGCACCCCGTGTCAACGCGTCTGATGCTGCTCGGCATTCGCGGCGAAGTTCGTCAGAACATGAAGCGCTACGGCGGACTCTCCGCGGCGATGTACGTCGAAGTCAGGAAGCGCGGCATTGCCAAGGGCTACAAATGGGGCGAGCTGTCGTGGACGCGCGAAGACGACGCACCCATCAACCTCGGCATTCGATCGATGGGCGCGAAGGTTTACAAAAAGTATCGCGTCTTCAAAAAAGCCCTCTAATCCGCCCAAACAAGGCCGTTCGACGTTGCGTTTGTCGGGCCGTCGAGGGATCATGCCGCGCAAGCGCAGATGTCGACGGCTGAAGAGAAACTACCAGTAGCGATCGGCGAAGTGCTCGCTGGCAAATACCGCGTCGAGCGCGTTCTCGGCATTGGCGGCATGGGCGTGGTTGTTTCGGCGAAGCACGTGCAGCTAGAGCAGATGGTTGCGCTCAAGTTTCTGTTGCCTGGGTCGCTCGAGAGCGCAGAAGCCGTCGAGCGTTTCTTGCGTGAAGCGAAGGCCGCAGTGCGCCTCAAGAGTGAGCACGTCGCCAAAGTCACCGATGTTGGCAAGCTCGAAAACGGCGCGCCCTACATGGTGATGGAGTTTCTCGAGGGCGCAGATCTTTCGCAGGTCGTGCGCGCTGGCGGCAGACTCTCGATCGACGAAGGCGTCTCGTTTTTGCTCCAAGCATGCGAGGCCATCGCAGAGGCTCACTCACTCGGCATCGTTCATCGCGATCTCAAGCCGCAGAACTTGTTCGTCACGCGTCGGGTAGATGGTCGGCCACTCATCAAGGTGCTCGATTTTGGCATCTCCAAGTCGGTCGACCCTCAGGGACTCTCACTCACTCGCACGTCGTCGATCATGGGCTCGCCGCTCTACATGAGTCCCGAGCAAATGCGATCGACGAAGACGGTCGACACGCGTGCAGACATCTGGGCGCTCGGTGTCATTCTTTACGAGTTGCTCACGGGACGCGTGCCCTTCGAAGCAGAAGCGATCCCCGAGCTGTGCCTCAAGGTCGTGCAAGACCAACCCGACTCGCCAAAGTCGTTGCGTCCCGAGTTGAGCGAAGCACTCAGCGCGGCGGTGCTGAAGTGCCTCGAAAAAAGGCCTGAGGACCGCTTTCAAAATATCGCCGAGCTCGCAGTCGCGCTCGAGCCACACGCGGCCGAGACCGCACGCGGATCTTCCGACCGCATCGCGTCGACCTTGCAGGTGCCTTCGCATCCGCCGTTGCCGATGCCTGAGTCGAGCGGCGTCAGATCGAACAATCCGAAAGCCGGAACAGGCGGAACCGCATGGGGCGCCACGCAACCGCTCGTCGGCGCGCCCAGAAACCGTACGCCCATGATCGCGGCTGCCTCTGCGGCTGCAGTACTGGTGACCGGGCTTGGTCTATTTTTCGCGTTTCGCTCTCATGACGACAAGCCGACCGGCACGACCTCGCCCTCGACACAGGTCACCGTGTCGACCACGCAAGCCGCGCCGAGCGCGCCCATCGTCGTCACGCCTCTCGTCGCTTTGCCGAGCGCGTCGAGTGCGCCGCAAGTCCCCGTCGCGAGCGCAGCGCCTCGCTCGACCAAACCGACCCCTGCGACTTCGACCAAGAAGGACGCGGCCGTCACGGCGCCAACAGTCACCGCACCCCCTCGCACGTTCGAATGATTCGCTCTCGCTTCGCGCGCACCTTCGCCGCCGTGTCCCTCGCAATCGCCCTATTTTCAGGGCACGCGCACGCTCAAGAGAGCACCAACAACGCCGAGAAGGTCGCGGCCGCCAAGACGTTGTTCGATCAAGGTCAGCGCCTGATGGACGACAAAAAGTTCTCGGATGCCTGCGCAAAATTTCGAGCGTCGAACGATCAAGTCGCCAAAGTCGGCACGCTGCTCAATCTCGCCGACTGCTACGAGAAGAACGATCAGAACGCGAGCGCGTGGGGCACCTACAACGACGCGATCGGATTGGGTCGTAGGCAGGGACGTCCCGAGTACGAAGAGTTCGCGAAGAAAAAAGCGTTGGACCTCGAACCCAACTTGCTCCGCGTCACCGTCGTCGTTCCGCACGAGGTAGAAGCAGTCGGTCTCACCATCACACGCGATCGCGTCAAGCTCGACGACGGGGCGTGGGGCGTACCCATTCCGGTTGATCCAGGCAAGCATCTGTTCGAAGCGAACGCGCCGGGCAAGCTGCCATGGAAAGGCGAAATCGAAATCACGCCTGAAAAGAAGCTCTCCGAGATCACGATTGGCAAAATGGAAGACGCCCCTGTCGTCTCGCCGATCATCGAACAACACTATGTCACGCGCGTGGTGGAGCAGACGAGTTGGACGCCTCTGCGTTTGGCAGGCGTCATCACCGGCGTCGTCGGAGTCGGTGCACTCGCAGGCGGCGGCGTGTTCGGCGGCGTCGCCCTCTCCACCTGGAAGGGCGCGAAGAACTCGTGCGGCCAAGGCTATCCCGTGTGCGACTTCAACAGCGAAGCACCAGGCAAAGCGGATCAAGCTCTCACGTTCGCGACTGTGTCCACTGTGCTTTTCATCGGCGGCGCGGTCGCTGTCGCAGGTGGCGTCGTCATGTACTTGCTCGGCAAACCAAAGCGCACAGAGCAAACTGACTCTGACCGCCCAACGGCTGTGCACGTGTGGCCAGTCGTCGGCTTGGGATCGGGCGGCGTCGGAGGCAGTTTTTGAAACGCGCTCGGATCGCTGCAGCAGGTGCGATCGCAGCGCTCGGCACCGCGCTGGCGTGCGCAAACCTGATCGGCATCGAAGACCTGTCGCGAGCGCCGCGCGAGGGCGGTCCAGACCCCGACGGCACCGCGGGTCAGGACACGTCGGCAGACCCTTGCGCACGTGATCCCGGCCCAAACCAGCCGGATCCGTCAACAGAGGGCGCGTCCATTGCACCAGTGTGGCTCGCCACGACTGCCATCGACTTCGGTGGCGACACGACAGCACCAGGCCTCAATCTCGATCACGTGTGCACGACGAATCAGGCAACCTCGGCGTGCGTGTTCACAAGCGTCGTGAGCGAATTCCAAAAGGACTTGGCGTTCGGCGTCGACAATGCCGGTCGTGGGATGATCAACACCGTGCTCAGCGGCAGTACGGGAGCGAGGATCGCTCCCGCGATGAGCTTCGCGGTTGGTGCAAACCAATGGGCGATTGGTTTTCGCTTGAGCGAATACAACGGGCAACCCGATGACCCCAGCGTGACACTTCAAGTCGCGAGTCTCGCCAATGGGCCCAAGTGGCTCGTGGGCCCAGAGTCTGTCTCGGGAGGCATCGACACGGCGACCGCTTCTGCGCGCGCGTGGATTCATGGCGGCAAACTCGTCGCATTCTTCGACGCGCGGATCGCTTTACCCGTTCGCGTGTCGACCCAACAGCCAGCGCCTGTCGTGATCGCCATGGTGATGAAGTTGCACTCGGCGGTCGTTGTCGCCGACGTGTCGAGCGGCTCGGGCGCGATCGGTTTTTCGAACGGTGTGTTCGGTGCGCGGTGGACGAAGACGGACGTGGTGACTCAGCTTGGCTCGGTGACCGTCGACAACAAGCCCCAGCCCGTCTGCGGCCTCTTGAAGAGTCAAATGTGTGCGGCCGAGGACATCATGACGGACCGCGCGAGCGACAACACGAAGTTCGAATGCGACGCGATCAGCAGCGGTTTTGGCTTCACGGCGGCGGCCGCGAGTGTCGCCGGAGTGCAAACAGATGCGGGCGCTCTCTCCTCGGCGCCATGCGCTTGCCCATGAGTCGGTGACAGGTACTGGACGAGTCAATCGTTCGTGTTCAGTAGCTCAGCAATGAGATTGTTAGTAAGCACTACTCCACGCCGGCCGAGGGGAGTCAGTCGTTTGGGATCGCCACGGTGGGATCTGCGTTTTGAAACGTTTACCCATGGAGAGCCCAATGCCCAATAATGATGACAAACAAGACGGCGACGTCGACGCCGGAAAAACCGACCCCGCCAGTTTTGCTTTGCGCTTGCAGCGCGTGGCGGACATCGTCCACCGCGCGAACACGCGCTTTAGCTTGGTGACGGCCGATCCCGGCCCGATTTCTGATCCAGCGGTTCAAACTTCGCTTCAAAACATCCAAACCGAGGCGAACGCGCTTAGCGCCAAAGTCTCAGCAATGCTGATCCCGCCCGGAACGCATTGAGATCGAACGCGCCCCGCGGATCATCCAATTCGCGGGGCGCATTCTCCTCAACGCTTCATCGGCTTGACCGGAAAAGAGCTGTTCGCGTGGGGCAGATCCATAGCGACACGGAACCCGACCCATGCAGTTCGGTCGACCAACCGATAAGCCCCACGACCTAGCGCTGGCGTCAACACGACCAGCACCCATGAACCTCCTCGAATCAGCGCTTGTCGCTGGTGTTTCTCTGCGTCGTTTTCTGCAGCCAGCGGAGGGAGTGGTCCGTTCCGGTCGCCTTCGGTTGCGGTCCAGTCCTGCACTCCACCGGCGACGTCGCGAATGCCCGCTGCCGAAACATCAAGTCCAAACGCGCCGACGACTTCGGGCTGGCTCGCTTCGGGACGAGACTCGCGCAACTTTGCAAACGCCGGATCGATTCGTCGCCCCATCGGATAGGAGCGACCGTCCACGCCGCGAGAAGCCTTCTCCCACTCCATCGACGTAGGCAGTCGGTAGGCAACACAAGTCTTCTTGGCAAGCCAGCTCACGTAAGCCATCGCGTCGAACCAGCTGACGCAAATTACGGGTAGCTCCAGCTCCTGCTCTCGTGAAACGCGTGCGCGCGCCTGCTCGCCTTCGACGCATGCATCAGTGACGCGCCAGCCGCTTTCTTCTCTCAGCATGAATGGCGTTTTGTCTCGTTGACTTGGCAAGCGTCGCGCGCGCTCTTCGGGATCCAATTCATCCAAAAATTCGGCGTACTCGCGCATCGTGACTGGATACTCGCCGATCGCGAAGTCTGGCAGAGTGTGCTCCACACGACGCAGCGAGCGCTCGTCTTCGATCGCGAGAAATGGTCCGCCCGGGATGAGTCGCATGCCCTTCGGCAGCGTGGCGAGCGCACCGAGCTCCAAGTGGAGCGTGTGCGTCATCGCGCGCTTCACGAGCACCGGCGCGAACAGCTCGCGGTCGCCAAGACGCGCGGTCACGCGGTACGAACCGACATCGACGCGAAGGCGCTCGCCCATCTTGATTGCGCCCTCGTTGGTGAGCTCCAAAAGAGAGCCGCACTCCTCGTAGCGCCCGAGCAGCAGAGTCGCCTCGGGATGACTGCACTCTACAATCAACTCGCCGATGTTCGAGAGCTCGAGCGCGAGCGGCCCGTCGTCATACGCGCGCGCGAGATCCAAATATTGCACCATCGCCTCAGCGTCGCCTGCTTCTTCTGCGTCCTCGAACTGCTTGAAATACAGGCCTGCCAAGCCTCTCCTCGCGCGCGCCTGATTCTCGACGCGGCCCAGCGCGCGCGAGAACGCTGTCTCGGCACGGGCGAGCGCACGAGCGCCTTCGGCTGCCATCGCGCGTGCCTTGGCCTGCTTTTGCCATGCGGCGTCCTTCGCAACCACGCCCTCCCAGCGCGGAATCTTTGCGAGCTCGGCCTCGGCCTCGTCGCTCAGGCGTTTGCTCTCTCGATCGAGCGAGACATAGGCGTCGCGTGCGGCGTCGCCCTCCTCGGTGTAACGCATGGCCTCCGACTCGCGCTGCGCTTTGTCGCGCTCGCCGTCGAGATAGAGATCGATCGAGTCGGCGACGAAACGCGCAGACGGCGCGCGATCGTCAGGGTTGGGCTCGAGGCACGCGACGACGAGTGTGTCGAACGCTGGCGACACGAGCGGGTTACGCAGACTCGGCGGCGCCTCGATCCGCGTGCTCGATCGCCGTTGGATGCTCTGAAAGTCAGAGTCCTCGAAGGGGAGCTCGCCCGTCAGCAACTCGTGAAGCATTGCGCCGAGGGCAAACACATCGGTGCGCCCATCGATCGCAGCCCCCATCGCTTGCTCGGGAGCCATGTATCCAGGGCTGCCCGCGATGTAGTCCCTCTGCGCGGCCCGCCGAACGTCGCTGCCGCCCATGACATGCGCGATCCCCCAGTCGAGCACGTAGACCTCGCCGAACTCGCCGACGATCACATTGTCAGGTTTGAGATCGCGATGGACGACGCCGCGGCTGTGCGCATAGTCCACGGCCAGACAAACCTGCCGCAAGATGTTGAGCAGCTGCGCGAGCGTCTTGTGCTCTTTGCTTGGCGTGTCGTTGTCCTCCAACACCTCTCGCAACGTGCGACCGCGGATGCTTCGCATCGTGTAGAACGGCTGCCCCGTCTCGTCTGCGCCCAACTCGTAGACCGGAACAATCGCAGGGTGCTCCAGCTGCGCGCACGTCTGCGCCTCCGCGACGAGCATCGTGATCTGCGCGTGTCCAGCATCCGGCAATACGGTCTTTTGCGCGACTGGGCGTCCGAGCGTCGTGTCGAACACTTCGTCGACGCGCCCCATTCCACCGCGCCCGAGCTCGCGCATGAGCACATAGCGGGGCCCGGGTTCGACGAGAGGTGGCGGAGGCGCAGTGTCGGCGGCCCCGATGCGCCTCTTCGTGTCCACACCAAGTGGCCGCGACCTCGGCGCGAGCCCGGAAGGACGCTCCTTGGACCGAAACGTCTCCACGATCTCCTCGGGTGCCATCGTGCGCACGTCCTTGAGGTCTTGCCCGTCCCCCATCGCGGCGACGATACCAGCTTCCAGTGTCGTGCGGCCTCTCCTCCGAAGGCCTCACTTGCAGACGAACGCGCCTGGCACCGATGGGTCTGATGTTTTTGGATCAAAACACGTCGTGGGCTTGTACGAGAACCCGAGCCCGCCGTAGATCGTCGCGGGTCCAGCAGTAAAGCCAACGCCGAACGACAGCGCGTTGCACGCCAAACCTTTCCCATCTTCGGCCGACGTCGCGCGCACGTCTAGACGCGCGCACAGCTTGTCGGTGACAGCCGCAAACACCGGACTGCCTGGGCAGATGCCGGTGGAGTTGTCGCCGGTGATGGGATCCCACCAAACGCTGAACGTCTTGGCGAGATCGCCTGCGGTGAGGCGACCCACGAGACGAGCGCCGTTTAGCGCGAGGCCCGGCCCTGCGTCAGAGGGCTCCAATGTGCCCGTCATGGTGGCATCGGTGAATCGGAGGCTGAGTTGGTTGACGTTGCCCACGTTGAACTGCAGGTTGAGGATCAACACGTCGAAGTGCGCGACCAAAACCCCACCGCGAACGAACGCCGTGTCGTCGAAGTATTTGCTCGTGATGAGCATGCCGTCGTCCTTGGCGATCGTGGGATCGTAGGACCATCGATCCGTACCGTCGTTGCGTAGCGGTGCGTTCACGAGCTGTCCCGCGTCATTGTTGCCCACCGCCCCAAACGAGCGCGCGACATCGACGCGAACATGAGGATCGTCCGCCTTGCCGTTGTAGCCGCGCACGGAGATCAGCGCGCCGAACTTGCCCGCGGCGAACTGGCTGCCGAGATTGTTGTCGTTGAAACCGGGGACCGCCGTGAGCAGCGAAACGGCTCGATTGCCGGTGCCGTCGCGCCCATTCGAGAGATCGCATGTGTCAGGGGACGCTTGCCCGCCAGGCGCGGGTCGCGTGCATGACTCAGCGTCTGCGATCTCGCAGGTGCACACGCCGTCGAGGTCGTAATAAATGTCCGCAGTGTCGGGCTTGCTGATCGCGAAGAACATCGATCGGGTCGCGATCGTGAAATCCGTCGACCCGTTGTCGCTCGCGTCCAAGCGCGCGGGTGGATGCACCAGTGTGCACGTGGCTGCTTCGGGCGTCGCGTCCGCCACGAACGTGTCGGGCTGCGAACCATCGACTGGCTCGGGACCGTTCTTCAGGACGTCGATGCCGAGGAGCGCGCTGCACGCGAGAGCCGACGCGCACGTCGCGATCACCGCAAAAAGCCCGTAAAACAAGCGCGCCCGCATGACGGCAGAATCTAGCATGGTTGCCATCGCAAACTCACCGCGCGAACATGGCTCTCAACCGTGAGCCGAACACTCCCCCAAACCTTAGTCGAGTCACCGAGGCGCCTATCGCGGCCGGCGTTGCTCGTTGCATTCGTTGTCGTGTACGCGGCCTGCGGGACCACACCTGTTGCGCCGCCGACGCCACCCGACACGAGCGACTACGAGCGCGCACCGCATTCGTGTGCATACGATTGCCCGACCAATTGTCCCGAGCAAAACCAACCTTATGCCTGCCCTGCGATGGCGAGTTGGGGATCGTTGCCCCACGACGCGATCTGCGAAAAATGGAACGGTCAATATCCAACAGTCAAACCTGGGCAATGCACGGCGACCGCTCCGAGTGGAGACGCGATGGCGTATGCAGGCACGACAGGCGGCGTGACTTTGCTCCCAGACGGTCGAAAGGTCGCGCCCGCAGGCGCTGATTGGGTCTTCTCGGAAAAAGACCTCAGCGGCGGACTCACGACCAACGTGGTGGCGATCCCGGGGACGAACTTCGTGCTCACGATTGACACCGGTTTCGGTCCGCATGTCGTGCGTGTGGTCGACGCGTCGAAGATTGGTGCTGGCGATCCGGTCGTGTCGTCGGTGAAGTTCGTCGCACCATCGACGCTGAATTCAGCCGCGGTGTTCATCGCCCCTGATCTCGTCTACGTCGCGACCAACAATGGCGTCGTGCAAGCGCTCAAGATCGACACCAAGACTGGCCTCCTCGCGCTCGACGATTCGCGATCGATCAAATTGCCTCCCAGCAAGGACGGCAACGGAAAACCCGCCGCTTGGTACGTGTCAGGTGTCGCCGCTTCGC
>JAYVXK010001215.1:0-2946 GCA_043785265.1 Myxococcales bacterium
CGTGGGCAAGACGCGTTTGGCGGCTGCAATCGCGTACGAATGGCGATCGCGTGAGGCGGAGGTCCTCTGGGTCGACGCTCACGACCTGCAGACAGAAGCAGACTGCGCCGATGCGCTCGCGACGTTAGTCGGTTCGACGTCGGCGGACGTTTGGTCTGCGCTCGAGCACCATCCAGATGCGCTCATCGTGCTCGACGATCTCGATGCGAGCGCGTCGAGCGTGCTTGGTGCCTGGTTGTCTCTTCACCCTGCGTTGCAGTTCTTGGTGACGTCGCGCGGGCGCATGCAACTCGCACAGGAGCGCGTCGTCGAGTTGCCACCGCTCGACGAGCACGCGGCGCTCCAAATGTTTCTGGACCGCGTGACGGCTCACGGCCAGACGGTCGCGCAACACGATCGCCCTCTCGTGCTCGATATCGTGCGTCTGCTCGACTGTTTGCCGCTCGCGATCGAAGTAGCAGCCGGCCGCTCTTCGATCATGTCTCCACGCGCACTCTTGGATCGTTTGCGGGGCGGTCTCGAGGTCCTCGCTGGCAACGGACTCGGCGCTGCGCTCGAGAGTGCGCTCGACGTTTTGACTCCAACCGAACGCGACGCGCTCACACAGCTCTGCGTGTTTTGCGGCGGATTTCGGCTCGCATCTGCAGAGGCGGTCGTGGACCTGTCTTCCCACATGAACGCGCCGCTCGTCGCCGACGTGATCGCTTCGCTGCGCGCGAAGTCTGTTCTGTCGCAAAACGGCGAACGACTCGACCTGCTCGGCGTCATGCGCCAACGATTGATCGCGAACGCAGATCCTGTTGCGCTGCGCGGCGCAGAAGAACGACACGCTGCGCACTTTGCGGAAGTGTCGATGCGACTTGCCACGAACGATCGCGCAAGTTTGCTCGCAGAGCGCGACAATGTGCTCGCGGTCGCGCATCGGCTCTTGTCGCGCAAGCCGGTGACGGCGCGACGGGCAGAACCCGCGCTCCGTGCGATCGCAGCGCTAGGAGATGCGCTGCTCGATGCGGGCACCATCGACGCTTTCGAAGCCGCGCTCGAATCGACACTCGTCGCGACGCAAGGCTCTGGCGCCAAGCCCTCGGTGGAGGCGGCGGTGATTCTCATGCGGGGTGCCCTGAAATTGCGGCGCGGTGACGTCGCGTCCGCCACGCGCGATCTCGTCTCGGCGCTGGGGGTGGCGCGAGCGGTTTCTGATCCCATCCTCGAGGCGCGCGCGACCTTGGAGCTGGGGCACGCGCTCGAGATGCGTGGTGATGCGCACGCGGCACACGATCACTTCGAGCGCGCGGCGGCTCTTTTCGATGCGTCGGGTGCAGGTGTGGATTATGGGCGAGCGCTCGAAGCCTGGGGCGCGATTGTCGCCACGCTCGGTCGTCGGGACGAGTCGCTCGCTCTTTTGGAGCGCGCGGTCGCAGCATGTTCCAGTTCACCGCAAGACGTGGCGTCTGCGCGTCTGGCGCTCGCTCGCGCAAAACTCGATCGCGGAGACATCCACTCGGCAGCAGAAGCCGTCGCGCTGGTGTCAGTGACCAAAGCGCCGCGTCGTCTCGGGGCACGCGCGATGGCTATTTCCGGCCTGATCGCGCTCGATCGAGGAGAGGTAGATGCAGGCTCTCTCTCTCTACTGACAGCGGCGAGCGAGTTGCGTGCGATGGGCGCGGTGCGCGAGGCGCTGAGAGTCGAGACGGTGCTTGCGCTGGCGCGACACGAGCAAGGACAGAACGGCGAGGCGTATGTGCTGGTCAAGAGCGCGCTCACGGCCCTGCGCGAATCGGACGTGAGCGGCGCCGCGATGGCATGCGCTCACTTGGCGGTCCTCGAGTTCGATGCGAGTCGCGGGGATCATGCGCGCACCTTGCTGGGCAGTGTGACGGGCTCGCACTCGGTCGAAACCAACGATGTGCTCGCGGCGGCCCATTTACGCCTCGATTCGAGCTGGCCCGCTCCACCGCCTTGCACGGCGCATGGTCGCATTGCCAGACGCGTATGGCTTGCGCCTCCTCCATCCAAGCGTCCTCCGCCACCAGATGACGCGCTGGTGGTCGGTGCGGACGCCAGTTGGTTTCGTCCACCACGCGGACAGCGCGTCACGCTCGAGCGACGACCCAACCTCGCGCGCATTCTCGCGCACCTCGTCTCTCTCCACGCGACTCATCCCACTACCGCAGTCTCATCGAGCGCACTCGTCGCAGCAGGATGGCCAGGCGACAAGGTCATCGCGAGCGCTGGATCTCATCGTGTGCGCGTTGCGATCGCCACGTTGCGCAAGCTCGGACTCAAAGACGCGATCGTGACGACGGCCGACGGCTATTCGATTTCGCCCCATTTTTCAGTGGTCTGCGAGGATTGACGTCATGTTTGATCCGCTTTGATGCGTGCTTGATGGGGTGGTCTTCGTATCACTTCATGCACGGCGCGCAGGACTGAACGACGTGCTTCGCGAAGGCATGGTGCCCAAGCGAGGCCCGGTCCGTCGTTCGGTACTGCGCGACGCGCACTACACAAACTTTGGCCTCGAGGCCAACAGAGGAGTCAACATGCTCACGGGGATTGGAATGCTGGTCGTTACGCTCGGAATCATCGGTCTCATCTATGGGATCTTTCAAAAGGTGAAGGCAGGTCGTGTGGCCGACGCGCCGCTCGTTCCAACTGCGCAAGCTGCGTCGGGTCAAGGTGCGGGGCCTAAAGGTCAGATCTCTGCGCAAGGTCGCGTGACGTGCGCGCGGCCACTCATCTCACCTGTCACAGGCACGCCATGCCTGTTTTACAGCATCAAAACGACTGCGCATTGGAAGCAAGGCGACACCGCAAAGAGCAAGACACTCGACGAGCAGAAAGTGGCCGCGCCGTTTTCGATCGACGACGGCTCGGGTCCAGTTGCAGTGGATGCACGCGAGGGTGGCGACTTCGAACCGTCTCACGTCAAAGAGCAAGAGCAGG